>RFKO01000260.1 GCA_003694235.1 Anaerolineae bacterium | reverse complement strand
GAGATGTCCCCCCTGGTGAGCCTCCCAGCCTGGTCAACCCGCCGGCCGGATGTCGCTTTCACCCCCGCTGCGCGCAACGCATCGAGGGGCTTTGCGATGTGGAAGTCCCTCCAGAGTTGACGCCAACACCCGGCCATGCGGTATCCTGCTGGTTGTATCAGGAGAGCGATGCATCTTAGAATTACGGCGACAGCCTTGTTGATCTTTGGGGGCGTTGCTTTGCTTCTTGGTGTGGCTTTGCCCTTCTTAATGGTGGTGCACGTGTTGCCATCCACCTTTTTGCTGAACTTCATTGCCTACGGTTTCTCTGTCGCCGGTTTGATATGTGGTATGATCGGGGTGATCTGGACGGTTCGCCCTGATTTGCAGCAACGGCGCTCTCATTTTGATGATTGATGTGCCGGATGCCCCCTTGAGTATCGAGGGGGCGTTTCTGCATCAAGAAGCCATGGTATCTCAAAAGGTGCGCAAATGTTGAAAAGATTGCTCTTCCTGGCCTGGGGAGCGCTTGCTTTAGCTGCCTGTGCCCCTCAGCGTATCGTGGAAACGGTGGTTGTGGAAAAAACCTCCCCGCCCGTGGTGCAGACCGTGGTTGTGACTCCCGAACCCGTGCCGGAGAAGACGGGGCCGGCCTGTTGCGAGACTTTTCGCATCGGGACGCTGGGGGAACCCGTCACCCTGAATTACTGGCAATATCTGGGAGGGGCGCCAACGGTGTGGACGTATTATGTGCTTTCCAACGTTCCGGCCAGGTTGTTTGCTCTTTCCGATACGCGCTTTCAACTGGTGCCCTCTCTGGCGAAAGATATGGTCTTGCCGGCACAAAATGCGGATGGCACCTGGAGTGTAACGGTGGAACTGCTGGCGGATGCTCGTTGGAGCGATGGCGAACCCATCACGGCGGAGGATGTGGTGTTTACCTTCGATGTCTGCAAGCAATTGGGGTTAGATGGAGAATGGCCCTCGTACTGCACGCCGGCAGGAGCGGAAATCACCGCGGAGGCAGTGGATGAATTGAGCGTGCGTTTTACTTTCCAGCAGCAACCCACCCTGCTGGTCTGGCAGGCCGGGCTGGCTCAGATGCCTGTTTTGCCGCGTCATTACTGGCAGGATGTGGCCGAGCAGGCGCTGGCTCAGGTTGCCGGGGTGGATTTGCCCTCCGCCGAAGATGTGGCCGGCTGCACTGCCGAGTCGACTTCGGCAGCGTGTACAGCCTGGGCTGCTTATGAAGGGGCGCGCAGCGTGCTGTACACAGCCGATGCCAGCGGTCAGCCGGTGGCCGGTGCGTATGCAATAGAGGAATGGCGGCCTGGGGAGTATATTCGTCTCGTAGAGAATGAACAGTACCCTTTCCGTGGGATGCAGATCGCGGAGTACGCCGACGGTACATGGGAGCGAAAATTCCCCGATGGGGTTGTCCAGCAGCTTTATGGCAATGCCCAAGGGGAGAAGACGCTTGAGTACGAGGTCGGGCCTTTCAACCCTCAGGTCGAGTTTCTTTTGTACCCTGATTGGGACAGTCTGGGCAACGCATTGCTGGCCGGCGACGTGCAGTACGTTCTCGACCCGCAATCACCGCCGGATGAGTGGTTGCAAAAATTTATGCTCGCCGATCAAATCCGAACGTTTGTAAACAGTGATTACGATTTGTATTATCTGGCATTTAATCTCTTGAAGTCACCGGCGGCCTCTCCCGAGTTCCGCCAGGCTGTGGATGCGCTGGTAGATCGTGGATTTCTGGTTAATCAGGTGCTGAACCGGCGAGGCTTTCCCCTCTATACCGCGATGCCGCCTGCCAATGCGTTCTGGTATAACGCGGCTGCTGAGACGCCCTACCGCGATCTTTCACGCGCCGAGCGGTTGAGTGAGGCGGTTGCCGTGTTGAAGCGGGCAGGATGGCAGTGGGATAATGAGCCGTACTGGGATGCGCACCTGCAAGCGGTTGTGGCCGGCCAGGGGCTGAAGCTGCCCGATGGCAGGCCGGTGCCAGAACTGACGCTGGTTGCCCCTGGATATACATTTGACCCTGTGCGCGCTACGGCTGCCCTGTGGCTGGCCCGCTGGGTGAGCGATCTGGGGATAGCCGTTCGCACAGAACTGCTGGGGCGAGACGCGTTGCTGGAAAGGGTGTTCATCAACGCCGATTTTGACATGTATATCATCGGGTGGGGATTGGGATCGCCTGACCTGCCGTTGTATTTCTCTGATTTCTGGTACAGCGGGAACTGCACTTTCGAGAGTGGTGGGAATAACACCACCTGTTTCAAAAACAGTGATTTTGACGCCCTGGTTGAGCGCTTTTCCACCGCTGCGGATGTGGAATCCGCCCGTGAGATTGTTTTTGCCATGCAGGAAATTCTCGCCGAGCAGCGTCCTGTGCTTCCTTTGTATTCGCAGGCGGTTTATGACGTTGCGCGTCGAAACGTGGTCTTCCCCTTTACAACCGCGCTTGGCGGACTGAAATACCGCGCCGGGCTGCTACCGACGGTGAGGGTGCTTCAGTCCACACCATGAAGGTTGTTCCGTCCCGCGCCGCGCGGGTTATGATACAATGTTTGTCAAACGGATGATCAGACCTGCGCTCTTTTGAATTCTGTGCTCAATGGCCTCTTATCGTGTTCTTATCGTTGATGATCAGCGGGATGTGCGGCGTGCGCTGCGCGCCGCGATCGAATCCCTGAAGGCGGATATCCAGGTGGTGGATGTCCCCTCAGGGGAGGAAGCGTTGCTGGAAGTCGCCGGCCAGGAGGTGGATTTGTTGGTTGCCGATGTGCGCCTGGCGGGCATTTCCGGCCTGGAATTACTGGAAAAACTGCGTCGCAAGAAGCCAGACTTGAAAGCCATCCTGGTGACCGGTTTGCTGGATGCCTCGATTCGCCAGCAGGTTGCCGATGCCGGCGCCAGCGCCTTTTTCATCAAGCCGATCGCTATGGCTGATTTCCTCGATGCGGTGGAGCGTTGTCTGGGTTTGGTGAACGCCGCGCCGCTCGAGGCTGCCTTGCCCGAGACGCAGGATGAGAGCCTCTCGGATTATCTGACCTCTCTCCGTCAGCAGCTGGAAGCGATTTCAGCGGTGTTGCTGAATGAGCACGGACGCGTTCTGGCGCGCGCCGGCGATCTACCGGATGCCTCGGTCGAATCGGCCCTCTTCCCCGCTTTGATGGCGGCTTTCAGCGCTGCTCGCCGCGTCGCTCATCTGTTGCAACAATCTCCGCCCAACGATCTGATGTACTTCAACGGCCCCAAATACGGCATCTTTCTCGCCCATGTGGGGGAAGTGTATGCTCTGGTGGTGGCGGTCAATCCGTATCGCGACCGTGAGCAGTTGCATCAACACATGAGCCTGCTGTACTCGCGCCTGGACGGTTTGGTGAGCATTCTGCGGCAACTTGGCGTGCCGTTGATTGCATCGGAGCACGCCGCTGATCAGGATGAGACGACGGAAACCCTCGACGAAGAAGAAGTGGAAAGCGAACCGGAGCTGGAAGCGCTGCTGGAGCAGGGCGCTTCGGTGGATGTGGATGATGTGGATGCTTTCTGGGACACGGCCGCCACGCAGATCAACACCGAAGGAGTGGGCGGCGCCGACGCGCTCACCTACGAGCAGGCCGTACAGTTGGGGCTGGCGCCAGAGACAGACGATGAAGAAGAGGCCGACTAGCCGTTGCCGTGGGGGTGACCCTGTGATACAATTCGGCGCGCCCAAATACAGGGGAGTGGTGCAATGGCAGCACAGCGGTCTTTGGAACCGTTGATCCTGGTTCGAATCCGGGCTCCCCTGCCTCCTCTCTTATGATGAACGTATTCTCCGAAGACGATCCCCCTTTATCCGCTCAACAGAATCGCCTGCGGCGGCGAACTGCTGGCCACCCCTCGGGTGGCTCTTTGTGTTGGCGCGGATACGTATGGAGCAAAGAATACAGGAGTGCTGATGCGAGTTAAATCCGTCATTCTGGCAGCCGGGCAGGGAACCCGGATGCGTTCCTCCCTGCCGAAAGTTTTGCATCCCATTCTGGGGCGCCCGATGGTAGCCTATGCGCTGGATGTCGCCCGGCGGGTGACGCAGGCCAAACCGGTGGTTGTGATCGGCCATGCTGCCGACCAGGTTCGCGCCGCTCTGGAAGGGCAGGCCGAGTTCGTTTTGCAGGCTGAACAACTGGGCACCGGCCATGCGGTGCAGCAGGTTGCTCCCCTGTTGCGCGGTCAGGTAGATCATGTGCTGGTGACATATGGCGATATGCCCTTGCTGCGCGCGGCCACCCTGCAGCGCTTGCTGGAAGCCCAGCAGGCCCACGATGGCCCGATCAGTCTGCTCACCGTGGTGGCCGATGACCCTCGCGGGTTCGGACGCATTCTCCGGGCTGAGGATGGGCGTGTGCTGGCTATTGTTGAAGAAGCGCACGCCACCCCGGAGCAACGCGCCATTCGCGAACTGAATACCGGTGTCTTTTGCTTCCAGGCT
>RFKO01000031.1 GCA_003694235.1 Anaerolineae bacterium | reverse complement strand
GCGGAGCGATGCGCCAGGATGCGCTCCGGCAGCTTCAAGGGCGTCCATTCCCCGCGCGCGGCGCGATAGGTGCTGACCACATCGGGGGTGGCAGAACCCATCAGGCAGACCGCGCCGCACAAACGGGCGTATAGGGCAGCCAGTTCGCGGGCATGATAATGGGGCGGCGATTCGCTCTGGTAATAGGAGTCGTCATGACACTCGTCCACCACAATCAGCCCGAGACGCGAAAAGGGGGTGAACAAAGCGCTGCGGGGGCCAACCACCACGCTCAGTTCGCCGGCGCGGGCGCGCCGCCAGGTGTCATATCGTTCGCCGGCTGACAGCCGGGAATGCACCAGCCCCACGCGTCCAGGGAAACGCGCCACAAAACGGTTGACCGTCTGCGGCGTGAGGGCGATTTCCGGCACCAGCACAATGGCCTGACGACCCTGGCGTAACGTCTCTTCTACCGCCCGCAGATAAATCTCCGTCTTGCCCGAACCGGTCACGCCGTACAACAAAAAGGGGGCGACCTTTTCACCCTGGGCGGAGCGCTGCAACCCGGCGCGCACCTTCTGCCAGACAGTCTGCTGATCGGCTGTCAGCCGCGGCGGTTCTGCAGGCACAAAGTCAACCTCTGCCAGCGGGTCGCGCCACACCTGTTGCTCAAAAACAACGATATAGCCCGCTTTTGCCAGCCAGCGCAGGTCGGCGCTCTGGCCGTCGGTCTGCGCGTACAGTTCACGCACCGGCACAGGGCGATGCTGCGCCTGCATATACTGCAGCATGGCGCGGCGGCGACTTTCCGCCGCGCCGCCGCGACGACCCAGATTCTCCTTTTCGGGCTGCGGCGCCGCCAGGGTGACAAAGCGTTCCATCTTGGGACGCACGCTCGGCGGCGGCAAGACCGGGCGCAAGCGCAACCAGCCGCGCCGCTGCAAGGCGCGCGCCGAGGCCTGCCAGCGTTTGCGCGGCAAAGCCCGCTCAATCTGCCGGCCGCGCAACGGGCCGCGCCGCTGAAGCAAGGTCAGCAGACGAACCTGAGCGGGGGTCAGGTCGGCCTGGGCGGCGTCCGCCTGCTCGCCGGCGGGTGTCAGACTGTAGAGCGTATCCACCATCTGCGCCAGGCCGGGGGGCAACATCAGGGTGACGCAAGCCGCCAGGGGCGCGAGAGTACGTCGGGAGAGTTCCTCGGCCAGCGCGATCTGCGCCGGGGTGAGCACCGGCGCCGGGTCGAGCAAAGCCGACACCGGGCGCGTGGAGGTCACGGAGGGAGCTTCAACCAGCCGCAGTACCACTCCCTGAACCTGCTGGCGGCCAAACGGCACCACCACCAGATGACCATCCCCCACCTTGCCTTCCAGCTCAGGGGGCAGGTGATAGTGAAAAACCCCCGTCAGGCGGGGGACATTGACCACAGCTTCAACAAAAGAAGGCATACAGGATCACGAAGCCGGCTGCGTTGCAGAAGGCTCGCCGCGCCGTAAAGCGACCTGCTCAATGCGCAAACCATCCATCTTCAACACCACGAGACGGTATCCATCGGGCAACTCCACAGAATCGCCTTCCTGCGGAATACGGTTGAGGCGTCCCAAAACGAAGCCGGCTATGGTGTCGTAATGCGGGTCGGCGAGGGAAAGGCCAAGTTTCTCGTTGACATCATCGATGAGCGTCAGGCCGTCAATCAACACTTCGCCATCTGGGCGAACCTGAATATCAGGATGCGGCGAATCATAAGGGTCGCTGACCTCACCCACGATCTCTTCCATGATGTCTTCCAGGGTGACCACACCGGCCGTGCCGCCGTACTCGTCCAGCACAATGGCGATATGCTGCCTTCGCTTGCGGAATTCCTGCAACACGCTGCGCAAAGGCAAAGATTCCGGGACAAAGAGGGCCTCATGGATCAGCGAACGCACCAGACAATCACGCCGCTCGACATCCTGCCGGGCGCGCAGCAGGTCGCGGATATGCACAACCCCCACGATGTGATCGAGATCGTTTTCGTACACCGGGAACTTGCTGAAAGCAGTTTCGATAGCCTGCGAGATGGCCTCCTCGAGGGAGGTATCTGCTTCCAGGGCAAAGATCTCCGTCCGCGGGCTCATCACCTGCCGCACCGGCATATCGCCGAACTCAAAGACGGCGTACACCATTTCCTGCTCTTCGGCCTCGACCACCCCGCCCTCGGCGCTGGCTGCCACGATCATCTTCAACTCCTCAACGGAGTGGACCAATTCATGTCCTGCGGCCGGTTCAATGCCCAGGCGGCGCAACAGAAAATTCCCCGTCCCATTCAACAGCCAGATGAAGGGTGTGAATATCCATTCGGCCCAAAGCGTCGGCCGCGCCACCACCAGGGATGTTTTCTCCGGGTTTTGCAGGGCTACCGACTTGGGCATCAATTCACCGATCACCACGTGTAAAAAGGTGATCACGGCGAAGGCCACGCTGGCGGAAATGCTGTGCGAGACTTCCGCTTGAAATTCGCCGGGGAAGAGCGCCACCAGTGGTTCGATGAAATGGGCCAGCGCGGGCTCGCCAATCCACCCCAGCCCCAGGCTGGCCAGGGTAATCCCCAATTGAGTGGCGGCGATGACTTTGTCAGGACTCTTAAGGGCCTGCTCAACCCAGCGGGCGGTTCGATTTCCCTGCGCGACCAGTTCCGCGATTCGCGTCCCGCGCACACTGACCAGGGCGAATTCGGCTGCCACGAAAAAGCCGTTTGCCAGCACCAGCAACACCAGCACAACCAGCCGCAGCAGCGTAACACCTAACGAGATTTCCATGTAAATCCTTTCGCAAACCTGTCTCTGGAGTTTTACGAGCGCAACACCGCGGCTGCACCATACCCTACCACGCGGGAATAATCGCCGCTGGTGTCGCCGGAGGTGGCGTAGTTGAGCACCTGAACGCGGTTGGCGCCGAGCGCGCGTGCGGCCCAAAGCACGGCTGCGACCGCCCCGCGCCCACAGGCAAAAGCTTTGCCTTCTTCTTCGGCGCGTATAACGCCATCCGGGTCAAAGGCCGCCACTCGGCGAAGCATTTCGGCATCCAGCGCGCGAGCCTGCGCATCGGTATAGTAGTGGGAAAGATCACTGCTGGCCACCAGCAGGGCGTTGCGCTCCGCCAGCACATCGGCCAGCGCCTCGCCCAATGCGCGCGCCACTGCCGCGCTCTGCTCACGCATCATCACGGGAAGCAGGCGGAACGCCGAATCCAGCGCGCGCTGCAAAAAAGGCAGTTCGATTTCCAGAGAATGTTCCTCATCATGCCAGACGGGCGTCAAACCAAACCCCAGCGCTTCTTTCAGGCGCTCATCCAGCGCCTCGACCAGTGAACGGTCAATCTCAACCTCCCCCAGGGGGGTGACATACGCCTGATGCCCGCTGGTCAGCAAGGGATAAGGATAAGGGTAGTGCATGGGAGAAATCACCGCCACAACTTCGGGGGTCATACCCTGCACCGCGGCGAAGGCATGGCCGGCCACCGGCCCGGAATACACGTGACCGGCGTGGGGAGCAATCACGCCCACAACCTCGCCATCCAGAGCAGGGAGGCGGGCAGCCCGGATGTATTCATCCACGCTCTGGCGCAGGCGGGTTACCTCGCCGGGATACCAGCGGCCAGCGATGGGAGAAGGGCGTAAATCGTTCATAGGTCACCTGCCTGATAACACCTCTACTATCTGATTTTAGCACAGTGGCTGCTTCTTGACAGCCAGAGGTCGGCATGATACCCTCGCGCCCGATCCGCAGGCCGGTTCGGTCGGCCTGAAACGCCCGCCTCTGGGTGAAAAAATTTTTCTTTAAAGTATGGAGTCAGTCACAATGGAAGAACGTTATATTGGAACCGTCCGTTGGTTCAACAACCGCAAAGGTTATGGCTTCATCGGTCGAGAAGACGGCGAGGATGTGTTCGTGCACTTCACCGCCATCCGTATGGAAGGCTTCCGCCGACTGGATGAAGGCCAGAGAGTGGAGTTCTCGATCGAGGAAGGCCCGAAGGGCATTCAGGCCGCCGACGTGGTTCCCCTGTAAACAACACCCCCCTCTAGAAGTCATCAGGCCGCTCGATGAGCGGCCTGATGTTTTTTTATTCTACAATTAAACTCGCTGTCGGATGTACGCCCCGACAACTGGGGTTACTTCACCGTTACTCATGGTCACCACATCGTACCGAGGTCAGGCCGTGCGCATCACGGACACGGTCGGCGCGCGCCAGGCGACTATACCTGCGGCTGGAGAACTTATGCTCAAGATTAATTCGCGCGAACGAGGACAGGGCTTCCTGGAATACGGCATGTTGATCATCCTGGTCGCCATTGTGGTCATGCTGCTCCTGGTGGTCTTCGGCGGAGCAGTGGGCAACCTGTTCAGCAATATCGTCGCCTCCGTCTAGCGCGGCGTCAATCCACCGTCAGCGTTTTGCTCAGATTGCGGGGGAAATCCGGGTCGTAGCCGCGCGCCAGACCGATACGGTAAGAAAGCAGTTGCAACGGTAGAACGCTCAGGATGGCATCCACATAGGGGCGCATGGATTCGGGCGCGTCCACCGTGGGGATGACGATCAGGTCATCGGCGTTGGCGCGCAGGCGGGGGTCTTCCTCGCCGATGGCGATGGCGCGCCCGCCGCGGCAGGTCACCTCGTTGACCCCGCTGATGATCAGGGGCACGTCCTCCGGGCCGGCAACGAAGATCACCGGGTAGCCGTCCACGACCGCGGAGAGCGGCCCGTGCTTGAATTCGGTGGAGAGCATGCCTTCGCAATGGGCATAGGTGATCTCCTTGAGTTTCAGCGCGCCCTCCAGGGCGATGGGATAGGTCAGCCCGTAGCCCAGGCAGTAGAGATCGTCCCAGGGGGCGATTTTTCCCTCCACGGTGGGGATCTGCGCCTCCACGGCCGCGATGGTCTCCTCGATCCAGCGCGGCAGGTTCTCCAGAAAAGCGGTATCGTGTCCACCCAGACGCAGCGCCAGGTAGAGGAAAGCCACCGCCTGGTTCATGAAAGTCTTGGTCGCCGGCACGCTGATCTCGTAGCCGCAGGCCAGGGGGACGTGGTATTCGCTCTCGCGCATCAGCGTCGAGCCGACTACGTTGACCACGCCCAGCACGCCCATCCCGCGCGCCTCGGCGGACTGGATGGCGTTGAGCACGTCTTTGGTCTCCCCGCTCTGGCTGACGAAGATGCCCACGTCCTCCGGTCCGCAGGCCGGTGCGTAGTGGGCGATGAACTGCGGCGCGATCACCGGGATGCTGACCCGCCCCGCCAGGCGGCTGAAATACACCGAACCCAGCAGCCCGGCGTGGTAACTGGTGCCGCAGGCCACGATGTACAGGTTGCGCGCCGAGCGCAGGCGCTCGATCAGGGCGTCCATCTCAGGGTCGCTTTCCATCAAATGTAGCAGATCGCGCGCCACCTGGGGCTGCTCGTGAATCTCTTTGAGCATGAAGTGGTCGTAGCCGCCTTTCTGGGCGACCTCCATGCTCTCTTCCACGAACTCAGGCTCCCGCTCGATGCGTTCTCCGCTCTCGGCGTGGTAGATTTCGTACCCCTCAGCCCAGAAAACGATGATCTCGCCATCATTCAGGCGCACGATCTGGCGGGTAAGCGGCAGGATGGAAGGCAGATCGGAAGCGATGCAGGTCATCCCGTCGGCCACACCGGCCACCAGCCCCGAGCCTTGCTTGATGGCGTACAGGCGGTCTTCGCCCAGCCGCCCGATCACAAAAGCGTAATCGCCTTCCAGATCGTGATACGCCTTGCGTATGGCCGTCAGCATGTCGTCGCCGCGGTGCACATAACGCTCCACGGCATGCACACAGGATTCGCCGTCGTTCTCCGAGCGCACAACCATACCCTCGGCCATGAACTGTTGGCGCAGTTCCACGTTGTTGACGATGTTGCCGTTGTGCGCGCCGACCATGTCGCCGTCCGAATCTAGATGCGGTTGGGCGTTGGTGTAGGAGGGCGCGCCGAAGGTCGCCCAGCGCAACTGCAGGATGGCGCGATCGCCGCGCATTTCGGCGAAGTTCAACCGGTCGGCCACCTCCTGTACCTTGCCAACGTCCTTGCGCAGATCGATTTTCCCATTCTGGGGGATGGTGGCCGCCCCGACGGTGTCATAGCCGCGGTAGGAAAGGCGGTGCCCGGCCTCGATCAGTATGGGGCCGAGCAGTTGTTCTTCTCTGGTGACGATGCCAAAAATGCCGCACATGGTGAATCTCCTCTAAAGAATTCCGAAGTCTCGATGACTTCGGAATTCTGGTGAATTTAAAGCGCCCCCGGATTTTACCAT
>RFKO01000259.1 GCA_003694235.1 Anaerolineae bacterium | reverse complement strand
TCCGCTGTTGCCCAATACCCGCGGCGCAGTACACCTTCGGCTTCCAGCACATCCAGATAGGCTTTCACCTCCGCGGGCGGCAATGAGCCGAAACCTTCCTCTGGTTGGAAAGGGAGTTCATACGCCGCGCAGCGGATGTGGTGATAGAGTATCAGCGGGTTGTTGGGATTGACCAGGGCGTGTTCTGGAGTTCGCTGCAACAGGTATTCGGGGTGGCGCGCCAGATATTGCTCGAAAGGTGTGGCGGCGGTGATCAAAACGGCGAGCGAGGGTGACAGGCCGCGCCCGGCTCGCCCGGCCTGCTGGCGGGTGGATGCCACGCTGCCGGGGTAGCCGGCCATCACCACCGCGTCCATGCCGCCGATATCCACCCCCAGCTCGAGCGCATTGGTTGCAGAGACCAGGCGTGCGCTGCCCTGCCGCAGCGCCTGTTCGATTTCGCGTCGCTTCTCTGGCAGGTAGCCGCTGCGATAGGCGCGCAGGGCGGCGCGCATTTCCGGGTGTTGCTGGCGCAGGCGGCGCAACAGCAGTTCTACGCTGCGACGCGAGCGGGCGAATACCAGCGTTTGCAGATGGTGAGCGAGCAAATCGTCAACCAGGCGCTCGGCCGTGGAGAGAATGCCGGCGCGCAGCCCCAGCTCCGGGTCGATCAGCGGCGGATTGCACACAATGAAGGTCTGTTCGCCGCGTTCAGAAGCGTCTTCTGACAGGCAGGAGACCGGCGCTTCGATCAGGCTTGTGGCCAGTTCCTCGGGATTGCCAATGGTCGCCGAGGTGAGCGCGAAGCGCGGCCGGCTGCCGTAGAAGCGGGCGATACGCTTCAGGCGTCGCAGCACATTGGCGACGTGTGAGCCGAACACACCGCGGTAGATATGCACTTCGTCCAGAACCACGAAGTGCAGATGGGCGAAGAATCGTTCCCAGCCGGTGTGGCGGGGAAGGATGCCAAGATGCAACATGTCGGGGTTGGTGAACAGCCAGCGGGCCTTTTTGCGCACCTGGGCGCGGCGCGAGGAGGGTGTGTCGCCGTCGTACGCTGCGATCGTATCGCCTTGTTGCTTCGGTAGCAAGGGGAGGATGTGCGCCTGTTGATCTCTTCCCAGGGCTTTGGTGGGCGCGAGGTATAAGGCGGTGGCCTGGGGATCTTTGAGTAGCGTGTCCAGAACAGGGAGAGTGTAAGCCAGGCTTTTTCCGCTGGCTGTGCCGGTGGTCAGCACGATGTGCTTCCCCTGCCGCAGCAATTCCCAGGCCTCGGCCTGGTGGCGGTAGAGGCGTTGAATGCCCGCTGCCTGCAGGGATTTGATCAGGGAAAGGTGCAGGTCGGAAGGAAAAGAGACGGTATCCGCCTGCCTCGCGGGCAGTGTTTCCCAGGCAACAATTTCGGGCAGACTCCTCCACTGCTGGAGCAAGGCGGCGAGTGACATGGGGAAAATGAAAAACCCCGGCGCAGGTACGGGTGTGCCGGGGCAGGTTACGGCAGGGCGTGCAGATCAGCCCTGTTCTTCGGTTTTGTTGGCTGCTTCGGCTTCGGTAGATTCATCTTCCTGCGCGGATTGCAGGCCTTCTTTGAAAGCGCGAATACCTTTGCCCAGTTCTTCGCCGATCTTGCTGATACGCCCAACACCAAAGAGCAGCATCACGATGATCAGGATGATGATCAGTTCGGTAGGTCCGAGGTTCATAATTCACTCCTGTTTGTAAACCGGTGTGTTGTCATTTGCAGGTTGTCGTTGCCAAGTGTACTGCGAAAGTGGAGAAAAATCAATGCGGAACCGCGTCCAGCATCAGGTGTGTCGCTTGCAGCCGTTCGCCGTCGCAGAACAGCATGGCGCGCTCGATGGTGTTGCGCAGCTCGCGGATATTGCCCGGCCAGTCGTAGGCCATCAGGACTTCCAGGGCCTCGGGGGCAATCTCCTGAATGTTCATGCCCTTTTCGCGGTTGAGTTGTTCCAGGAAGAGGCTGGCCAGCTGGGGGATGTCCACTTTGCGCTCGCGCAGGGGTGGAAGATGCAGATCGAGCACCTTGAGGCGATAATACAGGTCCTGGCGGAACTCTCCTTTTGTGATCATCTCTTGTAAATCGCGGTTGGAGGCCGCGATGATGTGCACGTCCACCTTGATGGTGTTGTTGCCCCCGACGCGGCGGATGGCTTTCTCTTCCAGGGCGCGCAGCAGCTTGGCCTGCATATCGAGCGGCATGGAGGCGATCTCATCCAGAAAAAGCACCCCTTCGTCGGCGGCTTCCATCAGACCGATTTTGCGCTTGGTGGCGTTGGTGAACGAACCGGCCTCGAAGCCGAACAATTCCGCCTCCAGCATGGTGGGTTGAATAGCCGCGCAGTTGATCGCAATCATTGGTTTGTTTTTACGCGGCCCAAGTTGGTGAATGGCTTTGGCCAGCACCTCTTTGCCTGTTCCGGTTTCGCCGGTGATCAGCACCGGAACGGATAGTTCGGCGGCTCGCTGCGCTGCCCGCACCAGTTGCTTCATCTGTGGGGTTTTCCCGACGACGAAGTTGAGTTCCCGGCGCTGTTGAGCGCGCAGCGCGGCCAGTTCGCGCCGCATGGCGACGATCTCTCGCGCCCGTTGGATGGATTGCGTCAGCCGCTCCAGCTGGATCGGCTTTTGCAGAAAATCATGAGCGCCGTTTTTCATCGCTTCGACAGCCATGTCAATGTCACCGTAAGCCGTGATCAGGATGATGGGCGGGCGCGGCTGAAGGCCGGCTGTTTCCGCCAGCAGTTCAGTGCCGTATCCATCCGGCAGTTGCACATCGAGCAGCACGATGTCCGCATTTTCGGCCTCGATGTGCTTGCGGGCCTCCTGCAATGTAGTCGCGGAGATGGTGGCGTAGCCTTTGGCTTCCAGATAATCGCTCAGATGTTTGCGGGCATTGGCTTCGTCTTCGACGATGAGAATGGTCGCGCTCATGGTTGTTTTTCCTCCGATGGGGCTGCCGGCAAGATGACGTGAAAGATGGTCATTCCGGGCTGTGTGGTCAGGGTGATGCGCCCTTTGTGGGCGGTGATGATTTGTTTGGCCAGCGACAATCCAAGGCCGGTTCCGCCAGGATGGGTGGTGAAGAACGGCTCGAAGATGCGCTCCACCACCTCCGGTGGGATGCCGCAGCCGGAATCGGCGCAATCGACCTGCACCATTTGTTTCTCGCGCTCGTTGCTGCGCGCGCTGAGCTTCAGCGCCAGGTTGCCGCCGGACTCTTCCATGGCCCGAACGGCGTTGCTGATCAGGTTGACGAAAACCTGCTCCAGGGCGTTAGGGTCGCCCTGGATGGCAGGGATATCGCCCTCGGCGCGCAGGCTGTAGTGGATGTTGCTTTTCGCCAGGCGCGGATGCCAGCGTTTGAGCAGGCGCTCCAGCAAGGCGTAAAG
>RFKO01000030.1 GCA_003694235.1 Anaerolineae bacterium | reverse complement strand
GGAGAAGGACGCCGCCCCCAGGGGCATGATCATGAATTCCTGGGCGTCGGTGGATTGCCAGCCGGTATGCGCGCCGCCGTTGAGGATGTTCATCATCGGTACGGGCAGCAGGTGAGCGTGCGCCCCGCCCAGGTAGCGGTACAGCGGCAATCCCACGGAGATGGCCGCGGCTTTCGCGACCGCCAGGCTGGTGCCCAGAATGGCGTTCGCGCCCAGATTCGATTTGTTCTCTGTGCCGTCCAGGTCGAGCAGCAGATGATCGATCAGGCGCTGGTTGCGGGCGTCGTAACCTTCCAGCGCCTCGGCTATGGCGGTGTTGACGTTCTCCACCGCCTTGAGCACGCCCTTGCCCAGATAGCGGGAGCGGTCGCCGTCGCGGAGTTCGAGCGCTTCGTGAATGCCGGTGGATGCGCCTGACGGGACCGCTGCACGCCCCAGGCTGCCGTCCAGCAATTCCACTTCAACTTCTACGGTAGGGTTGCCGCGAGAATCCAGGATTTCGCGCCCCCAGACATTGAGAATGAGCGAATCGGTCATCTTTACCTCGCATGATGGTAGAATGTCTTGCTGCGGACAGGCCTTACGCACTCCTGCGGAGACGGGGAGCACACGGCTTGCGTAAGCGCCGTCAGGTGAAAAAATCTGCGGCCTAAAGTATAATCCACTTCGCCGAATTCCGGGTAAATTTTATTGACAGTACTTACGCGCTTCACAGGAAATTCACCGCAGAGCCACGGAGAACCCTTCGACCTGGCACTTCGCGTGCGCTCAGTACAGGCGCAGGGCATGCACGGAGAAACTCTGTGAAATGATCAGCAAAACTCGGTGCACTCCGTGTCTCCGTGGTTCAACATGTCGATTATTGATGTGAGTGAAGGTATGGACAACGACCCGCGTTTACACAAACGCTATTACGTGCACGAAACGCTCACCCGCAAAGGGCTGGTGGCTGTTCTGACGCTGTTCTCCAAACTGGTGATGGTTGTGCAGGCTGAGGGGAGTGAACATGTTCCCTCGGAGGGCCCGGTGGTGCTGGTGAGCAACCACATGACCAACTTCGATGTTTTTCCCATGCAGTTGAGCATCAAGCGGCCGATATTCTTCATGGCCAAGGCGGAATTACACCGCAACCCGGTGATGGATTACTTTTTGCGCAAAGGGGGGGCTTTTCCCGTCTATCGCGGGCAGCAGGATGAATGGGCCAAACGGCAGGCCGAACGGGTGCTGGAGGCCGGTCAGGTGTTGGGGCTGTTTCCGGAGGGGACGCGCAGCAAAGGACGGGGATTGCAACCGGCCAAGACAGGCGCGGCGCGCTTTGCCATTAAGTATCAATGCCCGATCGTGCCGATGGCGATCGATGGCAGTCAGCGGGTGTTGAAAACCTTCCCGCGTCGGGCTAGAATAAGAGTGCGCATAGGCGAACCGATCTATCCGCAACGCGGCGAGGGCCCGCTGGCGCTGATCGATCGGGTGATGTACAGCATCGCCGCCATGCTGCCGCCTGAACTGCGCGGGGTGTACGCCGATCTGCCCACTGAGCGCTGATCTTATCTGCTATCTGCCCGTTCTCTGGCCGCCTGCATGAAGGCGACAAAAAGCGGGTGCGGCCGCGTGGGACGGGAGAGAAACTCAGGGTGGAATTGTGTTCCCAGCATGAAGGGGTGATCTGCCAGCTCGGCGATTTCCACCAGCCGCCCGTCAGGGGAGAGGCCGGAAAAGCGCATGCCGGCGTCTTCCAGCACCTTCCGATAGGCGTTCTTGAACTCGAAGCGATGCCGGTGACGTTCCTGCACTTCTTCGCAGCCGTAGGCGCGGGCGGCTATGGAGCCGGGCTGCAGACGGCAGGGATACAATCCCAGTCTCATCGTGCCGCCCATGTCGGTCAGCTGGCGCTGATCGGGCATCAGGTCGATCACCGGGTGAGGCGTGGCCGGGTCGAACTCGGTGGAGTTGGCCTCTTCGTCTCCCAGCACAGCGCGGGCAAATTCCACCACCATTAACTGCATGCCCAGGCACAACCCCAGATAGGGGATGCGGTTCTCGCGGGCATAGCGCGCCGCGACGATCTTCCCTTCGATGCCGCGCTCTCCGAAACCGCCGGGGACGAGGATGCCATCGGCCTGGGCCAGCGCTTCCAGGTCGCGGCTTTTCTCCAGGTCGGTGGAATGGATCCAGGTGATGTTTTCCTCCACCCCAATTGCCAGCGCCGCGTGGCGCAGCGCCTCGCGCACGCTCATATAGGCGTCGTGGAGTTCCACATATTTACCCACCAGTGCAATCTGCACGGGAGGGCGCGGCTTGCGTATTTCGGCCACCATTTTCTGCCAGGGTTTCCAGTTGGGGCGGGTGCGCGCCTGCAGTCCCAAACGCTCGAGCAGGTACTCGCCCACACCGGCCTCTTCCAGCAGCAGAGGGATCTCGTACAGGAAATCGGCCGTTACCATGGGCACTACGGCGCGCGGCTCAACATCGCAAAACAGGGCGATTTTGTCGCACAATTCCTGTTCGATGGGGTAGTCAGAGCGGGCGATGATCACATCCGGACTGATGCCGATGGAGCGCAGCTCGCGCACCGAATGCTGGGTGGGTTTGGTTTTCAGTTCGCCCGTGGCCCCGATGTGAGGCAACCAGGTGACGTGAATGTAGAGCGAATTGCCGGCGCCGGCCTCGCCGCGCATTTGCCGCAGCGCCTCCAGGAAGGGCAGCCCTTCGATGTCGCCTACCGTCCCGCCGACTTCCACCAGCAGGATTTCTGCCCCTGTGCTGCGTGCTGCCTGGTGAATGCGGTTCTTGATTTCGTTGGTGATGTGGGGGATGACCTGGATGGTGCCGCCCAGATAGTCGCCCCGGCGTTCTTTGGAGATGACTTCTGCATAAACCTGGCCGGTGGTTACGTTGCACAGGCGGTTCAGACTGATATCCACAAAGCGTTCGTAGTGCCCCAGGTCGAGGTCGGTTTCTGCGCCGTCGTCCAGGACAAAGACCTCGCCATGTTGATAGGGACTCATGGTGCCGGGGTCTACGTTGATGTAGGGGTCGAGCTTTTGAATGGCGAGTTTGAAGCCGCGCTCTTTCAGCAGGCGGCCGATGGCTGCGGCGGTGACCCCTTTACCCACCGAACTGACCACGCCGCCGGTCAGGAAGATAAATTTTGTATCCACCAGTTCACCTCCAAAAGAAGCGGGGAGGCGCGTTTGACCGCTCGCCCTCCCCGAAGTGTTCCCTCATGCGATCTGGCATGCTCTCAGCCGACGATTTTTGCCAGGTCTTCTGCTGCCCGGCGCATTTCCAGGAAAACCAGGTTATCCCTTCAAAGTTTATCACGAGATGAGGCGAAAAACTACCTTTCTGGTACAATCGCGCCCATGTCAAAGCGTTCTACCCATCTGTCACGCCGTGAGTTCCTCAAGCTCGGCGCCCTGCTTATGGGCGGCCGGCTGATGCAGCGCGCTGCCCTCTCGCTGTACGATCGGGCGGATGGACTGGTTGGGCGTGTGGTCGCCGATCGCGTGGCGGCGATCTACAAAGAACCGCGCTTTCATTCCGGCGTGGTGCGCTGGACGCGGCAGGATGAACTGCTGAATCTGTATTATGCCGTCACACCGCCCGACGGCCCGGCGTATAATCCGGTCTGGTACCGCGTCTGGGGAGGGTTTATCCATAGCGGTTATCTGCAACTGGTGGAATTTCGGTATCAGCAACCCCTCGATGCCGTGCCCTCAGCCGGTCAGCTTGGAGAAATCACCGTGCCGTATACGCAGGCTTTTCAGTACAGCAGAGAGGCCGGCTGGTTGCCGGGGTACCGTCTGTATTACGAAACCACCCATTGGATCACCGATGTCGTTGATGGGCCGGATGGCAAGCCCTGGTATCAGCTGACTTCGGAATTGACCGATTATCTGGTGTACTACGTCCGGGCAGAACACCTGCGGCCCATACCGGATGAGGAAATTGCCCCGATTTCGCCTGAATTGCCCTATGAGGCCAAACGCATTGTGGTTTCGCTGAAGGATCAGATGCTGACGGCCTATGAGGCGGACACGCCGGTGTTTTGGGCGCGCATTTCCTCGGGGTTGAGCGGCGCCGAAGTCCCCAAGGGGACGCAGACCCCGCGCGGGCGTTTTCATATCACCTCCAAATCGCCATCCAAGCACATGGGGAACGTGGCTGCCTCCGGCGCGCCGGATGAATACATTCTGCCCGGCGTCCCCTGGACCAGCTTTTTCATCTTCGAAAGCGGGGTGGCTTTTCACGGCACGTTCTGGCATAATAACTTTGGCATCCCCCAAAGCCACGGATGCATCAACATGCGTAACGCGGATGCAAAGTGGTTGTTCCGCTGGGTCACGCCGGTGTTCCCTCTGCCGGTGACGGAGCG
>RFKO01000008.1 GCA_003694235.1 Anaerolineae bacterium | reverse complement strand
GTTCTGTCATCAAGTATAGCAGAAAGCTCCCCGCTTCGACGAGAATGGACATTTGTCAATCAATCGAGTGACCTTTATCACAAGGAATCACAAAACGAAGTTTGCTATGATGTCTGTATGAGATAACCTCAAGTTGTCCAGCCAACCGAGGAGGGGCCTATGGAGAAAAAGACATTTGATGCGCCTGCATTGTATGCAGACCATCACGTCAGCGAGGTACGGCGGTTACTGACGGCGTTACCGGGGGTGAAAGACGTTTATGCCAGCAGCGCCTTCTACATCATCGAAGTCACCTACGACCCCGACAAAATCTCCCCCGATAAAATCGAAGAAATCTTACGCCAGAGTGGATACCTCGACGAACTGCCGCTGCCGCAAGAAAGCGGAACACCGGTAACGCAAGGGGAAAAGAAAAACGGCAGTTTTCGCCACACCGCCACCTTCGAACAAACGCCCGTGATCGCCTTCAAACGCGAGATTTCACTACCCTACCGCGGCAGGCCGTTGTGGCCGTGTCCGGGCTTTGGTGTCTTAAAAGTGGAAGAAGACGAGTGACCCTGGAGAGTGAGAGATGCCCAAAAAAAAGCGTGAAATCCACGAATACAGCACCGATCCCGCCGCCCAGGAAATGCTGCAACGCGCCGAAGAAATGGGAATTGGCACCGCATTCACCCGCGCCGATGAACTCGTCCCCTGCAACATCGGCGCGGCCGGTATGTGTTGCAAACAATGCGGCATGGGCCCCTGCCGCCTGACCAAAGAAGGCTCGGTGGGGATCTGCGGCGCCACGATCGACACCATCCAGGCGCGCAACCTGACGCGTGCCATCGCCGCCGGCGCGGCAGCGCACTCCGACCACGGACGCGATATGGCCTTCCTGCTCAAGGCCACGGCCAACGGCGAGGCCGAAGGGTACATGATCCGCGACATCGCCAAGCTACGCCGCGTGGCCTCGTACTACGACATACCCATCGAAGGCCGCGCGCCGGAGGAGATCGCCAACGATCTGGCCGATCTGTACATCGCCCAGTTCGGCCAGCAGCACGGCGAAGTCGCGCCGGTGCGCCGCGCCCCCCAAAAACGGCAGGAACTGTGGCGCAAGTACGGCGTGGTGCCGCGCGGCATCGACCGCGAAGTGGTCGAAGCCCTGCACCGCACCCACATCGGCGACGACCAGGATCCCGAACACATCCTCGAACACGCCATCCGCACCGGTCTGGCCGATGGGTGGGGCGGTTCGATGATCGCCACCGACATCTCCGATATCCTGTTCGGCACCCCCGCCCCCATCCTGGGGCAGGCCAATCTGGGCGTAATCAAAGAAAACATGGTCAACGTCATCGTCCACGGCCACGAACCCAGCCTGAGCGAAATGATCGTGGCCGCCTCACAAGACCCGGAGATCATCGCGTACGCCCGCCAGGCCGGCGCCGAAGGCGTCAATCTCTCCGGTATCTGCTGCACCGCCAACGAAATCCTGATGCGCCAGGGCATCCCCGCGGCGGGCAACTTCCTGCACCAGGAACTCGCCATCCTGACCGGCGCGGTGGAAGCTATGGTGGTGGATGTGCAGTGCATCATGCAGGCGCTGGTTGACCTGGCGCGCAACTTCCACACCCAGATCATCACCACCTCGCCAAAGGTGCGCATCAAAGGCGCCACGCACATCGAATTCGACGAACACAAAGCCCTGACCGTGGCCAAAGAGATTCTCAAAACGGCGATTGACAACTACAAGAACCGCGACAGAGAACGCGTTCACATCCCCCAGATTCGCGAAGACCTGATCCCTGGCTTCTCGCACGAATACATCAACTACATGCTGGGTGGTTCGTACCGCGGCTCGTTCCGGCCGCTCAACGACGCCATCATGGCCGGGCGCATTCGCGGCGTGGCCGCCATCGTGGGTTGCAACAACCCGCGCTCCTCACAGGACTACCTGCACAACGTGGTGGTGCGTGAATTGCTCAAACAGGATGTGCTGATTGTGCAAACCGGCTGCGGCGCGATCGCCTCCGCCAAACTGGGGTTGATGCTCGGCGAGGCCGGTCTGAGCGAGGTCGGCCCCGGCCTGCGAGAAGTGTGCGAGGCCGTGGGCATCCCGCCGGTGCTGCACATGGGGTCGTGCGTGGATAACACCCGCATCCTGACCGTGCTGACGCAGATGGTCGAAGAGGGCGGCCTGGGAGACGACATCGACCAGATTCCCGCGGTGGGGCTGGCGCCCGAATGGATGAGCGAGAAGGCCCTGGCCATCGCCACTTACTGCGTGGCATCCGGCGCATACGTGATCTTCGGCGGCGCCTCGCCCATCAGCGGCATGCCCGACCGCGTTTCCGACAGCGACGCGGTGCTGCGTTACATCAGCGAGGGCTGGGAGAAGAAATACGGCGGCAAGCTGGAGTTCATCCCCGACCCGCAAGAGATGATCCGCCGCACGCTGGAGCACATCGATAAAAAGCGCGCCGCCCTCGGCCTGCCCGCGTATGACCCCGAACGCTTTGGCCGTAGCGGCGACGCCCGCATGCTGGCTCTGGAAGCCCTGCCGCTTGAACAACGTCGTCAGGCCATCTACGGCCTGGCCGCCGATTAGGGAGGGAGCATATGTCTCGATACATCGCCAGACGCGCCATCCGTGGCGCCACCGCTTTGGTCAGCGAAGCCGAGTTGATGCTGGAAAAAGCGCTGCGCGAAAAAGGCCCGGAGACGCCGGTGGCTTTCCCCAACACCGCCTACTACCTGCCCACCATCCTGGGGATCACCGGCATTCAGGTGGAAACGCTGGGCGATCTCAAGCCGGTGCTCGCGCACGCCCGCTCGCTGCTCCACCCCCTGCCGGCGCCATCCCACTGGACTCCCTACCTGGGAGAGACGCTGGATTCAGGCATGGCCACATTGCTGGCCGCCGAGGCCATCGAGGCCATCCGCTTCGTGTACGGCCTGCAGCCCGAACCGCTGCCCGGCTTCAAACTGGCCGGCGGGACAGCCTTCACCAGCCCGGAGGGGAACGGCAACGGCAGTTCCCCCAACGGCGATGGGCATCTCAACGGCCCGATTGACGACATCCAGCTGCGCTCGTGGGGCATTCAGCTGGTGGACGGCCGCATGCCCGGCTTTGCCGCCATCGTCGGCTGCGCAAAATCCAACGAGGTCGCCGTCAAGATCGTGCGCGAACTGCAACGCCGCAACATCCTGTGCTTCCTCTCCGGCAACGTCAACGGACGCAGCATCATCCACCAACTGGTCGAAGAGGGCGTGGAACTGGGGTACGACACCTACACCGTGCCCTTCGGCACCGACACCATCAGCGCCATCTACGCGCTGGGGTTCGCCACCCGCTCTGCGCTCACCTTTGGCGGGTTGAAGCCCGGTCAGGCGCGCGAGATTCTGCTCTACAACCGCGAGCGCGTCTTCGCCTTTGTGCTCGCCCTGGGCGAGGTGGATGACCTGAAATACGCCGCCGCGGCAGGCGCGATCAACTTCGGCTTCCCGGTGATCGCCGACACCGTGATCTCGGAAATCCTGCCCACCGGCGTGACCACCTACGAGCACGTGGTCTCCATGCCGTTCGACCAGATTCCGGGCAAGGACGACCTGGAGCGCGCCGAACGCCTGGTGCAGAAGTGCATCGAGGTGCGCGGCGTCAAGGTCAAAGTTTCTAACGTAGATGTGCCTGTGCCCTACGGCTCGGCCTTCGAGGGTGAAGTGGTGCGCAAGGCCAACCTGCGCGTTGAGTTCGGCGGCAAGCACAGCCGCTGCTTCGAGTATCTGTGCATGGCCGAACTCGACGAGGTGACCGACGGCAAAATCGAGGTCATCGGGCCGGATTTCTCCGAGGTAGAGCGGCAAGGCTCGATGGACATGGGCATCGTGGTGCAGGTGGCCGGCAGACAAATGCAGAAGGACTTCGAGCCGGTGCTCGAACGGCAGATCCACTACTTCATCAACGGCGCCTCGGGCGTGCAACACATCGGCCAGCGCGACATCGCCTGGATCCGCATCTCCGACGCCGCCGCCGACAAAGGCTTCAACCTGGAGCACTTCGGCAAGATACTGCACGCCCGCTTCCACGATGACTTCGGCGCGATTGTGGACAAGGT
>RFKO01000258.1 GCA_003694235.1 Anaerolineae bacterium | reverse complement strand
TGCTTCTTGTGCGTCAGGGCAGCGTTTTTGGCCACCGAGAGGGCGAAACCGGTCTTCCCCATGCCAGGGCGGCCGGCGACGATGAGCAAGTCAGAGGGTTGCAGACCGCCGAGCAGCCGGTCGAGGTCAATGAAGCCGGTGGGGACACCGCGGATCTCCTCGTCCGAGCGACTCAATTTGCTGATGCGGTCGTAATACTCGCTCAGTGTGACGCGGATGGGCTCCATATCGCGCGTCAGCCGCCGGTTGCTGACGCCAAAAAGCGCCTTTTCGGCGTCGCCCATCACCTCTTCCAGAGCGGTTTCCTCTTCGTAGGCCAGGCGGGCGATCTGATTGGCCGCCTCCAGCATCCGCCGCCGGACGGCGGTTTCCTCCACAATGCGCGCATACGTCTCGGCGTGCATGGCCGAAGGCACGGCGGTGACCAGCGCGGTGAGATAGGCCGTCCCGCCGACCTCGGCCAATTGGCCCTGCCGTTCGAGCTCCTCCCCCACGCTGAGCACATCCACGCTCATGCGGTTTTGCTGCAACCGCTCGATAGCCTGCCACACCCAGCGATTGCGGTGGATGTAAAAATCCTCCGCCTCAAGAATGGCCGCCACGTCGAAGTAAGCCTCGGGGTTAAGCAGAATCGCGCCGAGCACGGCTTCTTCGGCCTCACGGCTGTGTGGCAGCATCTGCGCGCCAGTAGAGGTCGTCTCGTCCATCATGGTCATACTTTTAAGTTTACCCGCAAAAACGCCATCCGCGGGGATTTTCCTCCGCGGATGGCGCGCCAGAGCTTTGCCTGAGCAGATGATCAGTCTTCCTGTTCGCCCTCGTCCTCATCATCCTGTTCTTCCAGTTTCTCCAGAAAGTCCTCGAAGATCGAGAGGCGATCATCTTCTTCCAGCCCTGCCTCGCCGCCGGCCGCTTCCTCCTGCAGGTCAACATCGTCGTCGCCGGGGCGAATGCCGGCGCTATCCATCACCTCGCGGGCAACATAGATGGGGGCGCGATTGCGCACCGCCAGGTTGATGGCATCCGAGGGGCGCGAATCGATGTTCAGGATGTGCCCGTTCACCCGCAGCACCAGATTGCCATAGAAGGTCTCGTTTCGCAGCGCCACCACCTCCACGCGCAACAACTCGGCATTCAGTGAGGCCAGCACATTGGAGAACAACTCATACGTCAGCGGGCGGGCCAGTTCCACATCCTGGAGTGCCACGTTCAAATGTTCGGCCTCGAACACGCCCACCCAGATCGCCAGATAGCGCTCCTCATCCACCTGACGCAAAACAATAATGCGCTGCTGGTTGAGCAGGCTCACCCGGATGCTATCAATCACAACCTCGACCATATCAGACATGGCAGTCTCCAGAGGAAAACACGCGCGCGAAAGCCAGTTGTCGAAAATATTCTATCATGCGCTCTGGGCAGATGCAACAGGTCAACCCTTGCCCTTTTGACCGATTACGGGTAAAACATGTCCATGACCCGCGACGAATTCCTTGCCTTTCTGGATGAACAGGTGCGCCCGGTGCTGGCCGACGGCGCCATGGGGACCATGCTACACGAGCGCGGTATCGGCTTCGACGAATGCTTCGACGCGCTCAACCTCACCAACCCGGCCGTGGTAGGAGATATCCACCGGGCTTACATCGAAGCCGGCGCGCAGATCATCTACACCAACACCTTCGGCGCAAATCGCTATAAGCTGGCAGAGCACGGGTTGGAGGCGCAGGTGGTCGAGATCAACCGCAAGGGGGTGGAACTGGCGCAGCGCGTGGTGGCGGCCTCCTTCCGCCCGGTGCTGGTGGCCGGCGACGTGGGGCCGCTGGGCGTGCGTCTGGCGCCGTATGGACGGGTGCAGCCGCAAGAGGCGCGCGCCGCCTTCGCTGAACAGATTGCAGCCCTCTGCCAGGCCGGCGCCGACCTGATTGTGCTGGAAACGTTCAGCGATCTGTACGAAATCCGCGAGGCTGTGGCCGCGGCGCGGCAGGTTTGTGATCTGGCAGTGGTGGCCTCGGTGACGTTCACGCGCGACGACCGCACGCTGCTGGGCGACACGCCGGCAGCGGTGGCGCGTGCGCTGATGGCCAGCGGCGCGGATGTGATCGGGGCGAACTGCTCTGGCGGCCCGGCGCAACTGCAACGCGTGCTGGAACAAATGCGGCAGGCCGCACCTCAGGCCCGCTTCCTGATCAAACCCAACGCCGGCTGGCCGGAGCAAGTGGCCGGCCGCGTGATGTACACTGCCCATCCCGATTACTTCGCCGACTACGCCGAGACCTTCGCCCGCCTGGGCGTGCGCCTGATGGGCGGCTGCTGCGGCACCACACCACAACACATCGCCGCCATGCGCGCCCGCCTGGATGCGCTGCCGCCCGATCTGGAGATTCAGCCAATCGTGACGAGTCCGCGCCTTCAGCCGCGCGACCTCGCCCCCAAAGGGCCGACACGCCTGGCACAGCGCCTGGCCGAGGGAAAGTTCACCGTGGCCGTGGAAATGGACCCGCCGCGCGGCCTGGCGCCGCACAAACTGTTGGCCGGCGCCAGCCTGCTAAAGGAGGCCGGCGCAGACGTAATCAACGTAGCCGACAGCCCGATGGCGCGCATGCGCATGAGCCCCTGGGCAGTGTGCGATCTCATTCAACGCAATGTGGGCATTGAAACCACGCTGCACTTTCCCACCCGCGGGCGCAATCTGCTGCGCGTGCAGGGCGACCTGCTGGCCGCCCACGCCCTGGATATCCGCAACGTCTTCGTGGTGATGGGCGACCCCACCGCCATCGGCGATTACCCCGATGCGATGGACGACTACGACCTGGCGCCCTCGGGGTTGATCAAACTGATCAAACAAGGTTTCAACATGGGGGTGGATCACGCCGGCAGCGACATCGGCCAGCCGACCACCTTCTTCGTCGGCTGCGCCCTCAACCTGCTGCCTGCCAATCCACAACGCGAGATGAAGGTGCTGCGCCGGAAAATCCGCAACGGCGCCGATTTCGCCCTCACGCAGCCGATCTACGATCCCCGGAAAGCCCATGAATTTCTGCAGCGCTACGAGGAAACCTACGGCCCGCTGGAAATCCCCATCCTGGCGGGCATCCTCCCGCTATACACGGCGCGACATGCCGCCTTCTTACAAAATGAAGTGCCGGGAATTATCATTCCCCCCGAAGTGATGAGCCGGATCGAAGCAGCCGGCGACGCCGCGGCCGAAGAAGGCAAGCGCATTGCCATCGAACTGGCGCAGGCAGTCAAACCCTGGGCAGCCGGTATTTACATCATGCCGCCCTTCCACCGCTACGACCTGGTGGCCGAAATCATCGAGGCGGTGAAAGACGATTGAGCCAGGGCAGCTACTTGCCCAAAAAAGCGTAAACGCCCGCTCCCTCCAGCACCAGCCCCACTACAATCAGGAAAATTCCCACTCGGGTGGGGGTCCAGTCGAGGGAGAGCAGTTGCACGGTGAACGTCATCACCTGCTCGGCGAACTCGATCCACATAGAAGGCGTGACGGCGGGAGATTCGCCCATCGGTTGATTGACCGGCATCGGCATCGTGGCCATCATCGTGACGGCCAGCCCGCTGAGCAGAAACACCAGGCCGGTGATGACCAACACCCATCCAAGAGTTCTGCGTGTTTTCATGGGACTGTTATAACACAGAAATGAAAATTTCTCTTCCCCATTTTTTCAGGCGCGTGGTATAATCCCCTGCCGTCCGCCCGCCAAAGGCGCAGAGGGCGGCTTTATTTTGCCATCAACTCTCCGGCGTAGGCCGGAGCCGGAAAGGGTAATCAAAATGAACGAAGTATTGAATGCCGTCAAACCCCCTCGCAATCCGAACATCCCCGACCTGAACATTGGGGATATCGTGAGCGTGTTCGTGCGCATCAAGGAAGGCAACAACGAGCGCGTGCAGGAATTCAAGGGCACGGTGATCGCCATGCACGAGAGCGCCACCAATCCCACGTTTACCGTGCGCCGCATCGCCAGCAACGGTATCGGCGTGGAACGCACCTTCCTCTTCCAGTCGCCGCGCATCGAGAAAGTAACCGTACAGCGTCATTCGCACGTCCGCCGCGCCAAGCTGTACTATCTGCGCGAGCGCACGGGCAAGAGCGCCCGCCTGAAGCAGAAGTTCACCAAATAACTCCCCGCGCTTCACAGCGGAGCGCCCTTCGCTCCTGGCAGGTAGCATACCTGCCGAACCACAAGGCAAGCGCACAACACGCCGAGGAAAAATCAGGTGCTGCTCAAGAACAGCGCCCCCACAGAAGCAAAAGCGGCGCTTTCCCGGCGTCTCGGATGAGTATATTGAGTAAACAGGGTGCAGCGCGCCGCGTTGCGCCCTGTTTCTTTTGTGTCTATGAAACCGTTGATTGGCATCACAACCGGGCGGGAAGAAAGCTCCCAGGGATATCCCCAACTAAAGGCTGCCGAGGCATACGTGCAGACCATCGCCAACGCCGGCGGGCTGCCGGTGCTGATTCCGCTGGGTTTGGATGAGCCGCTGCTGGCAGAATTGACCGGGCGGCTGGATGGTCTTCTGCTGACCGGTGGAGGCGATATCCACCCCCGCCATTACGGCGGGAGCAGCGAAATAGAGGTCATGCGCGTGGACGAAGACCGGGACAGGGTGGAGTTTGCCTTGCTGAGGCACGCGCTGCGCGACGATCTGCCTTTCCTGGGCGTGTGCCGCGGCCTGCAAGTGGTCAACGTGGCGCTGGGTGGCAGCCTGTATGTCGACCTGGCTACGGAACGGCCGGAGGGCATCGAGCATCGCTACTACCCCGACTGGCCGCGCGAGCACCGCGCCCATACGGTCAACATTACCCCGGGGAGTTTGCTGGCGCGCACGTTAGGGGCAAGCCAGATACAGGTCAACAGCCTGCATCACCAGGGCGTGCGCGAACTGGCGCCGGGTCTGGTCGCCTCGGCCGTGGCCCCCGATGGCCTGATCGAGGGTCTGGAAGTCCCGCAATCCCGTTTTGGACTGGCAGTGCAATGGCATCCCGAAAACCTTCAGGACGATCCGGTGATGCGAGCGCTTTTTGCCGGGTTGGTACAGGCTGCGGGAGGCAGATGAAAAACGAAGATCTGATCGGCGTCTTCGATTCGGGTGTGGGGGGGCTTTCTGTGCTGCGGGAGATACGCCGCCAGCTTCCACACGCCAATGTGCTTTTCCTGGCCGATCAGGCGCACGTGCCCTATGGCCCGCGCCCATTGGAAGAAGTGCGCGCCTTCGCCGAAGGCATCACCCGCTACCTGCTCCAACAGGGAGCCGGCGTGATTGTACTGGCCTGCAACACCGCTTCGGCAGCGGCGCTGCGCTATCTGCGCCACATCTACCCCGAGGTACCCTTCGTGGGCATGGAACCGGCGGTCAAACCGGCCGCGGAACGCACACGCAGCGGTGTGGTGGGCGTGCTGGCAACCCCAGCCACCTTTCAGGGAGAACTCTACGCCTCGGTGTTGGAACGTTTTGCCCGCGGTGTAACCGTGCTCCAGGACACCTGCCCCGGCCTGGTAGAACAGATCGAACGCGGAGATTTGGATGGCGAGCGCACGCGCGCCATCCTGGAGCGCGCCCTGCGCCCCATG
>RFKO01000257.1 GCA_003694235.1 Anaerolineae bacterium | reverse complement strand
CCACCCTCTCCAGATAGAGCAACTGCGTGGACAGGAACAGCATCAGCAGGCCGCCAATCAACAGAAATCCATAGAGCATCGGGGGCTGAAGGGCGCGCTCCGCCCAGACAGTCCAGCGCGCCGTCCACGTCGCAAGCGCGCCCCAAACTCCGCTCCACAACACCAGTGTAACGGCCAACGCCAGGCGCGTCTTAGAAAGCCCCTGCCCCTCACCAGGGATACGCAGCAACCATATCAGCGCCGTCACCCCAAACAGCGCTGCCAGTATGGCGTATAAGCGCCACAATCTGTCAGGGGAGCGGGAGGACGCAGTCTTCATCCACTTGCTCACGGGGGACAAACATATAGATACCGGTTTCGTCGTGAGAGTACTTATCCTGATAATAACAATACAACGGTCTGGTCACCCAGGTCACCCAGGCATCATTTTCGGCGCCAAAGGCCTCATCATCACGAGCGTAGCGCACACGCTGAGGATCAACAACAATCAGCCCAAAACGCTGGCTTGCCAGATCGCGATAGAAGTCTGCGAAATAGTCCATATCATTGGCCAGGGCACGATCCATCACCAGCTTCTTCTCATACTCCGGCACCAGCGGGGCGTTGACGATGCCAAAGGTGAGCAACTGGCGCTGATCCATGAACAGCACCTCGCCCCCTTCCGAAAGCACACGCCCCACCTCGGCCTTGAGCAGGGAAAGCGTGTATTCCACATGCTCCGGTCTGGGCAGTTCCAGCGGCGTGACATCGCGCAGCGGCATGAAGGCGGGGATGAGCGTCATCAGCAGCAGGGAGACGCGCACGCCCAGAGGGAGGGCCTCCGGCGCTTGCAACACCTCGACCCCGCCGTGTTCCCAGGCCGCGGCGGCGAGGAACACCAGCGTAATCAAAAACATATCCAGGTTGTGCAGGTTATTTCCGCCGCCGATTTTCACGCTGATGACCAGCCCGATGAGCAAAAAGCCTCCCGCAGCGCCCGCCGCCGCCAGCGATTGCCAGCGGCCGAGCCGCCAGCGGCGGATGACGAGCAGGTAAGTCAGCAAAATCAGCAAAGGCAGGGCTGCCAGCAGCAACTCAGGAAGAATGCCGAGGGGATTGGTAGGGTTCGGCCACAGGCGGCTCCACAGCAGCGGCTGGTCGGTGAGGATGGTGTTGCTGCCGCTGCTAAGAGCCTCGGCTGCGTCGGCGGGTGCGCCCGCCAGGGGCAGTGGTGCAGGGGTGGGGGCGAACGGCGGGGGCGTGGCGACTGTCTTCGCTCCGAGGTTCAGCTGGCGTGAGAGCCGAATCCAGCCGCGTTTCAGGCCAACTCCGCCGAGCAGACCGGCCAGCCCCAGGGCCGCGGCCCGCCCCCAGGCGCGCCAGGAAATCCGTCCCTCGGCAGCATCCCCGGCATCCAGCAGCGCCATCAGCGCGGCCCAGACCGCGGGGGCGATCATCCACGTCAGGCGGCTGGCCTGGGCGTAGTATCCAGCCAGGTATACCAGGGGCAGAGCCAGCCACAAAGAGCGGCGGCGTCCCCCGGCGACCAGGATAGCGCTCAACACCAGAGGGGTGTAGATCGGCCCCTGGTAGAGGAAGGCGAAAGCCCACACGCCGGCCCAGAACCAGTCGCCCAGCCGCCCCGGTAGCCGGCGAAACGTCACCCAGCCGAGCAGGATGTACGGCACGGTGAACACCAGCGCCGACCACAGGCGAATCCCCCGCAGGGTGACGCCATCGAACAGGAAGGGCAGCCCCCACAACGATTGACGTCCAATGTCAATGTAGGCGTCGAAGCGTTTGTCCAGCGGATAGTCGTACAGCCGTCGCCCGTAAAGCCAGGAGTAATCCCAGATGCGATTGCCCTCCGACCAGGTGAGCGAGAGGGGGAAATCGGTCACGGTGCGGAACTCACGCCCGAAGATGATCACCGCCCCCAGCAGCACGGCGCTCATCAGCGCAGGCCGCCAGCGCAGCAGACGGTCGTCGTCGCGGGTGGCAAAATACGTCATCGCCGCGGCGACCAGGAGAAAGAACCACAGGCGGAAGGCGACTCCCGTGAGTTTGAAACCCAGCGGCGAGTACATGAAGAGCTTGACCAGCGCGAGCGGCAGCAACAGGAAGAACAGCCAGCGCGCCGCCCCCAGGCGGGCGCGCAACCAGAGCAAGGCGCGATATAGGGGCATGATAGCACCCGCCGACCAGAGCCAGCCCAACGAGGCCAGGGCGACGAGGGACATCGCAAGCAGCCCCAGCCCCACAGGCAACGCCAGCGCTAGCGAAAATTTCTCGATGACATGCTGCCACCCGCCGGCAGCCACCAGCCAGTCACGCCCGGCCAGGATGCTCAGAGCCAGCAGCAACAACGAGAGTATCGAGCGGGAGATTGGTCTCATGCTTCCCTTGCCATCAAATCCACAAATAACTGTTCATAAGCGCGGCACATCTTCTCGATGGTGAAATCCTGCTCCACACGCTGGCGGGCGCGGCGGCCCAGCACGCCGCGCAGGTCAGCGTCGGCCAGCAGGCGGGTGATGGCCTCCGCCAGGGCCGCGGAATCACCCGGCGGCACCAGCAGCCCGTTGACGCCGTTCTCCAGCACGTCCTCCACCCCTTCCACGCGGGTGGCGACGACCGGTCGGCCCGCTCCCATCGCCTCCAGCAGGGCTATCGGCAGCCCCTCCCACAGCGAGGGCAGCACGAAGACATCCGCCGCGGCCAGCAAATCGGGCACGTCGCCGCGGATGCCCGGAAAATGCACCTGCGAATCCAATTCCAGTGAGCGCACCTGCGCTTCCAGTTCGCCGCGCAGATGCCCCTCCCCGGCGATGAGCACGTGCGCTCGCGGGAAATCCCGCCACACCGCCGGGAGCGCAGCCAGCAGATAACGGAAGCCCTTTTGCTCCACCAGCCGCCCCACCGCCAGCAGCAGGGGGACATCCGGGGGAATGCCCAACTCATCGGCCAGGCGGGCGCGCGTCTCGGCGGGTGAAGCAGACGGCGCGGGCGGATCTACGCCATTGAGAATCACATCCACGCGCTCAGGACGCACGCCTTCATCGCTCAGCGCCATCTGCCGCACACGCGAGGAGACCGCCACCATACGGCTGGTCAGCGGGGAATTGACCAGCCAGCCGTGAAGTCTATCCAGTATCCGCGGCGCGCCCTCGATTTTGGTGTGATGCGTAGGCACACGCACCGGCACACGCGCCAGCCACGCAATCGGTATACCCAGCAGGTTGCTGTGCGGGGTGAAGGTCTCGATAACCTGAACGCGCTCGCGCCGCAGCAGAAGCCACAAACGCCGCAACGCCCGCAGGAGGCGAAATGTCTTCTGCACGGGGCTACCGCTCCCCCAACCGGCGCCCAAATCCACCACGGGGAACGGGTTTTTCGCCCGCCAGCGCGCGCCCAGGTTTTCTTTGTCGTAGAAAAAGGCCGCTATCACGGGATAGCCCTGGGCATGGAACCAGCGCGCCTGATCCAGCAAAACACGCTG
>RFKO01000256.1 GCA_003694235.1 Anaerolineae bacterium | reverse complement strand
CGCAGCACGTCCGCCCCGCGGCGACGCCCCAACGAGGCCAGCGCGCCCAGCCAGGCCACAGCTGCCAGCGCCCCCAACGGCGACCGAAGCACGAAGACCACTCCCCGGCCCAGCGCGCGGACGTGCTCGCGCAGCCCCAGCGCGGTGTACACCCGATTGTACACAAAGACCGCTCTCCAGAACTCCCCCCAATCCGAGCGCCAGAGGACATACCCCAGCGCGCCCGCGGCGACAATCCCCACGCCGGCCGCGGCGCTCAGCCAGAGCCGCGGCGGGATTGTGCGTCGCTCCACCAGGACAAGCCACAGACCAACGACGATCAAAGCGGGGGCAATGCCGATCAGGTTGGGGCGCAGGAAGAACAACCCGCCCAGCGCCAGTCCGCACGCCAGCGCCAGCAGGCCGCGGCGGGAGCGACCTTCATCCAGGGCGGCAAAGAACGCCGCCGCGGCGGCAACCTGAAGCGGCAGAGCGAACTCCTCCGTATAATCGCCGCCCTGCAACACCTGCAGAAAAAAAGCCAACCCCACCGAGATGCCCAGAAAGGCGCTCAGCGGTGCAAAGCGCCGCCGCAAAAAGAGATAGGCCATCAGCACCGCCGCTGCCAGCGAAAACACTTCCAGCCCCCAGATTCCCCAACGCGAATCGGCGCCCAACAACAGGCCGAGAGCGTTCAGATGGTGAATCAGCGGCGGCTTATGATCCCATACATCCACATACAGCCGCTCGCCTGCCAGCAGGCGCTCCCCGGCGAACTGGTAGAAGGCCGGATCGCGCGGCGGCGTCGGGTGAATGGCAGGCGAGACGGAGGCCATGACCAGGGCGGCGAGCGCCCACAACCCCAGCAAATGCGTCGGCGAGCGAGACTCCGGTTTCACACTGTCCTCTACCTCATGGCGTTGCAGTGGGTGTCGGAGTTGCGGTGGGGAGCGGCGTGTCGGTCGGCAGCGCGGGCGGCGTGTTGGTCGGCAGCGCGGGCGGCGTATCGGTCGGCAACACTGGCGGCGTATCAGTGGGGGGCAGGGGCGTGTCCGAAGGCAAGGGCGTATCGGTGGGCAAAGGCGTCCAGGTCGGGGTGGGAGTGATCGAAGGCGTCCAGGTTGGCGTGAACGTCTCGGTAGGCGTTGGCGTCAGCGTGGGAGTGGGCGTTTCGGTGGGCGTAGAAGTCACCGTGAACGTGGGCGTCGGTGTGAGGGTTGGCGTGGGCACCTGCAAATCCACCACCACGGTGGTGCGCGCATAGGTATCCTGCGTGCTGAACACGCTGAGGCGCAGGGTGACCTTGCCCGCCGGCAGGTCATGGATATCCCACTCATAAATTTCATCCGGCGGATTGAGCGGCGTATCGCGCTCGACCAGCGTATCCCAATCCACCGGGTCTTCGCCCCAGCCCCATTCCAGGCGGTAGGAGCGGAAATTGGCGGTCGCATCCGCCTCTCCGTAGATTGAAAGCGGGCTGGAGGTGATCACGTCGCCATTGCGCGGGGCGGTGATTTCGAGGATAGGGCGCGGGTCGCTGGAGGTACAGGCGTGCTGGGGCGTGAAGAAAATCGGCTCCTCGAAGCCCATGCTGCGCGCCCACTCACGCCCCTGATCGGTCTCCAGAATCCACTTCACCGCCCAGGGGTCGGTCACGTTGAGGCCGAGTTTGCGCTCGGTGAAGTCCGGGCAATCCGGCGAGGAGAGCAACCCCGTCCAGGTATCGATCTCGGCCTTCTGCCACAAATCCAGGCCCTTGGGCAGAGGCGGCTGATCGGCGGCGAAGTATTCGCGCCGTTGGGAGGGGCACCACTGCGAGGGCTCGGTGCCGGAGACAGCGCAGATCACCTTTTCGATGATGCCCGCCGGCGGCAGGAAGGGGGTCGGATTACCGCCGGTGATGCGCTGCACTGCGGTCTGCATCACGCTGTTCCAGATCGGGGCTGCGCCGGTCAGGCCGCTGGTGCCCTGCATCGGCGTGTAATCGGCGTTACCAACCCACACGCCTACCACCACATCGGGGGTATAACCCAGCGTCCAGTTGTCGCGGAAATCGTTGGTGGTGCCCGTCTTGGCGGCCACCTGGAACGGCAGATTGAGCGGCGAGTTCGGGCCGAACGCCGGCGTGCGGGCTTCGTTATCCGAGAGAATGGAAGAGATCAGGAAAGCGTGCTCCGGACGGATGACCTGCTCTCCCGCTGGGATGTCATACTGATACACCAGATTGCCCAGATGGTCTTCGATGCGCGTGATGGCCACCAACGGCACGCGGCGGCCGCCGTTGGCGAAGACCGCATACGCCCCGCTGAGCTCCAGCAAGGTGACGTCGCCGCCGCCCAGCGTGAGCGAAAGTCCGTAATCCGGGCGCGTCAGCGTGGTGATGCCCAACCGCTCGGCCATCGAGATCAGGCCATCCGCCTGCGGCGTGGTCGGGTCGTCGTAGATACCCACAAACTGCAACGTTTTCACCGCCGGGATGTTGTACGAGTTCGCCAGGGCGGTGCGCACGGTCACCGGCCCGTGGTAACGGCCATCGTAATTCACCGGCACATACGGCGGGCGCGGGTCGTTCGGATCCCCCGAAGGGGGAAACTCGGTGCGCACATCCCAGATCAGCGTGGCGGGCGTCCACCCTTTCTCAAAGGCAGCCACATACGTCAACGGCTTGATGGACGAACCCGGCTGACGCGGCGCGATCGCCATGTTGACCTGCCCGTCTATCTCCTCGTTGTCAAAATCGGCAGAACCGACCATCGCCAGGATTTCGCCTGTGCTGGGGCGGATGATCACCACCGCGCCGTTGGTCACATGCTTGTCGGCCAGCGCAGCCACCTGCTCGCGCACGACCTGTTGGGCGATATCCTGCAAGCCGGGGTCGAGCGTGGTATACACCGTGAAACCAGAGCGATAGATGGTCTGTGGGTCGAACTGCTCTTCGAGCAGAGAGCGAATGTAATTCACCCAATGCGGGTAACGCATCTCCACCTGCGGCGGTTTGAACTCGTAATTCTCGAGTTCACGCGCCGCCGCGGCCGCCTCCGCCGCCTCGATACACAAGGGTTGCGGGCTGTTGCTCACCCGGATACACCCCTGCTCCTGACTGACCTGGAACATCAACAGCAGCACGGTCTGCTGCCGCTGAAGCGTGACCTCGCGATTGGTGTACACATCGTACACCGAGGGCAGCTGCGGCAAACCGGCGAGGAAGGCCGCCTGCGCCAGATTGACATCCCGCGCTGAAACGCCGAAATACGTCTGCGCCGCCGCCTCCACGCCGTAGGCCAGGTTGCCGTAATACACCTCGTTGAGGTAAATCTCCAGGATTTCGTCTTTGGTGTAGCGGCGGGTGACCTCAGCAGCCAGGATGGCCTCGCGCAGCTTGCGCATGTACGTTCGTCGGGCGCGCTCCTCCGGCGAGAGGAACAGCGTGCGCACCAGCTGCTGGGTGATGGTCGAAGCGCCGGAGACCGTCTCGCGGCTGCTGATGTTCTGCCAGAAAGCGCGCACAATGGCCATCGGGTCGAAGCCGGGGTGGTTGTAGAAATCTTTGTCCTCGGTGGCCAGCGTGGCTGCGACCAGATAGGGAGAAATCTCCTCCAGCGGCACATACGTGCGGCGGCCGGCGTTCGGATCCAGGATTTCGTACAGCAGATTCCCGTTGCGGTCCAGGATGCGCGTGGTTTCGAACTGCGAGACGCGCGAGCGCAAATCGCCTGGGTCTGGCAGATCGCGAGCGATCTGCCAGTAAATGTAAAAGCCTGCCGTGACCGTCAACACGGTCAACAGGGCGAGCACGAACATCCCCAACAGGGTCATACGCAGCAAACACCCCAGCAGAAAGCGCGCCCGCTGGCCGTCGAAATCGCGGCGTGTGCGCCGCGAGGGCGGCTTCACAGGCGGCGGGGGCGCCGTCGTCCCGCCGGCAGGCCGGGCACTGCCCAAACGGCTGAGGGCCACGGTGGAAACCTGCGTGCCTTCCAGGTCCAATTCGTCCACCCGGCGCGGCAGGGGCAGACCCTGCGTGTCCAGCGCCGGGGGAGCAGTCTGCGGGGTGGTGCCCAGCCGGGGCGGCGGCGGTGGAGTAACAGCATCCTCTTCCAGAGAACGGGATGGCGGCGAGGGAGGCATGGCGTCCTCTTCCAGTGGACGGGTCACCGTGCCGCCATGCTCTTCCGGCTTCTCCTCGGTCTCAACGGCGCGTGTGGCCGGCGCGGCCGGCTCCAGCGGTTGGGCATAAAGCGAGTCGTCATCCGCTTTCTCCGGCTCGTGCGCCGCGCTCTTCAGCAAATCGAGATAAGTCGAAGGAGCATCGCCGGTCGGGCGCCGGCTGGACGAATCATCGGGCCGAGGCGGCTCGATCTCCTCCTCGATTCGCTCGGCCTCATCCAGCAGGCGGCGAAAACGTTCGCGCGGCTCTTCCGGCTGACTCTCCTCCGGGCGACGGCCCTCCTCCGGGCGATGGGCGTTCTCTTCACTCATAGGGCTGCCCCGGTTTCATGCCTCCGCTTTGGAAGCGATCAACACCTTCCACACGCCTTTCATCACCACTTCCTGGCGCTGGTTGACCACCGAGACGGTCAGTTCCACCGCCCCGCCTCCCAGACGACGCAGCGGTTTGGTGGCCACCACCTCGGTTTCCACATGCACGGTATCGCCGATGAACACCGGCCTGGTGAACTTCCACTGATCGATCTCGCGGAAGGCGATCACCGTGCCCTCGATCAGGCCGCTTTGGGTGACCAGCCCGGAGGCGATCGAAGTCACCAGCAGGCCGTGGGCAATGCGCTGACCGTAAGGCGTGCCTTTGCTGAACTCTGCATCGGTATGGATTTGATTGTAATCCCCCGACAGACCGGCAAAGGCGACAATATCGCTCTCGGTGATCGTCCGTCCGGCGCTGATAAAGCGCTGACCGACCTCGAACTCTTCAAAATACATGCCGCGGGGTTGATAGGCTTCCGACATAGTTCGCTCCCAAAATCCCGGTGAGATGTGTGACGCTCGCCGCGCCTGACCTTTTGCGGTCGTGTCACGCATTCAATTCTAGCATACTTCTCTCCCCGACGAGGGTATCCGCACACTCTGGGTGAGATAAAAAGTTTAAGAGGGCGACCAAAGTCACCGCGGAGAACGCGGAGTACGCAGAGCACAAATTGAAGACGCACTCAAAAGGCGCAGGTTTCGCGACAGAATTTCAAGAATCTCAAAGCCGACCTCAAAAAATCTCTACGATCTTTGCGTACTCTGCGGTGCACCTGGCTTTTTTCAGCCACGTCTAACGGCTTTGGACGAACATCAACTTTTGAGTGCTCCGCACACCCCAAACCGCGCCGTTCCGGGTACAATAATCCCCATGCGAACCTGGGAACTGAGTGCAGCTGATCCGGGGGCCTACACCCTGGCAGCCGACGCCCGCTGCGGGCCGGTGGATTACACCAACGACGCCATTTGGGAGCTTTCCCTGCGCACGGGCGAACCACCGGCGATCACTTTGCACACCACGCTGGGTTTGCGGCTGCGCGGGCTGCGGTTGTTCCCTCGCTTTAGCGACGAAAACGGCGAACTCAGCGACCCCAACCGCTTTGCCCTGCCGCCGCGCGTCGCCACTTTCTTCCCCAACTACCTGAGGGTAAACTGCGCCCCCTACGAGGGCATGGCTACCACACTGGAATACTGGACGCCGGATTCACACACCGTGTGCGGCCGCATCACGCTGGCCAACAACCGTCTGACCGAGCGCATCTTCACCCTGGAATGGGTGGGGATGCTCACCGACGCTGAGGGGCACAACCGCTTTCTGCCGCGCCAGATCGAAAGCACGGACACGCTATGCGCCGAGTTCTCCGACAACTGCCTGCTGCTGATGCTGAGCGGCGGGCCGCAGGCGGTCAGCAGCCCGCAACCGGCGCTGAAAAGTGCGTTAGTTCTGAAACCAGGGACAACCCACACCCTGACCTGGGCGCTGACGCAAAACGCATCTCCCGAAGCCGCGCTGGAGCGCGGGCGCGAGGTGCTCGCCCTGCCCTGGGAAAAGCACATCGCCGCGCTGGAGGCGCTCAACGGCGGCCAGCTGGAAATCGAAACTGGCGATCCCGACTGGGACGCCGCCTTCGCCCTGGCGCAGAAAACCGCCTTCGGCTTGCTGATGTCCGCCCCCAACGCCGCGCTGCCCCACCTCTCATTCGTCAGCAGCCGCCATCCCGACCAGGGTTATTCCCTCAAAGGCGACGGCAGCGATTATGTGAGTTCCTGGCGCGGCCAATCGGTTCTGGAGACCGAATTTCTGATCGGCCAGTTGCTCCCCTCCGCGCCCCAGATTTGCCTTGGCCTGCTGGAGAATTTTCTGGCCGCCAGCGGGGAAGACGGCTTTGTGGACCACCAACCCGGGCTGGTCGGACAGCGCAGCGGCTGGCTGGCCGCCCCCTTCCTGACCGCACTCGCCTGGGAAATATACCAGTACACACAAGACGACGAGGCCCTGCGGCGCGTTTACCCGCCCTTGCGCGCGTATCTGCACCGCTGGTTCGACCGGGAGAACGACCGCGATCAGGACGGCTTTCCCGAATGGACTCATCCCCGCCAGATCGGGCTGGAGGAACACATCTCTTTCGGCGATGGCCGACCGCGCGGCGAGGAGGAGCCGCTCACCTGGGTGGAAACGCCGGCCCTGGCCGCCCTGCTGCTGCGCGAAATCCAGGCGCTGACAGCGATCCAGGGCGCGCTCGACCTGCCCCCCGACGAAGATTTGCTCCGGCACGCCAGAGAGCTGCGCCAACACCTGGCCGCGTTGTGGGATGAGCAAAACGCCTGCTTCGCCCGGCGCGACCGGGAAACGCACCTGCGCCAGCGGGGAGAACGTATCGGCCAGCTGCAAGGACCGGGCGAACTGACGCTCGAGCGCGACTTCCCTCAACCGGTCCGCCTGCTGCTGCGCCTGCAAGGAGAGGATACCTCCCCGCGGGCTGCGGAAATCTACCTGCACGGCCTGAACCTCAAGGGACAGCCGCGCATGGAAAAATTCGTCTCCGGCCGCGCCGGCTGGTTGACGCCCACCCTCGCCTTCCTCTCCCACCGCACCTACCTCCGCGTGGAGCGGGTGGATGTGCGTGGTGTGGGCGCCGCCGATCGGCTGCAAATCGAGGTCGCCGACCTGTCCGCGCCGGATATCAGCGACTTCCTGCCGCTGCTGAGCGAGGGCGGCGCGTCCGAACGCATCCGCCAGATGGTGGACGAAACCCTGCTCAACGCCGACCGCTTCTGGAAACGCTACGGCCTGCCGCTGGCGCTCCCTCCGTCGGATAGCGAGGAAAACACGTTGAGCATGACCACCTCCGCGCTGTGGTGCAGCCTGATCGGACGCGGCCTGGTGCAGCGCGGCTACCGGCAACAGGCCGCCCAGCTGCTCACCCGCCTGATGGACGCCATCGTGAGACAGTTGAAAGGACAAAAAGCCTTCTCGCAGTATTACCATGCCATAGAGGGCCGCGGCGCAGGCCAACGCCACGCCTTGAGCGGCCTGGCCCCGCAGCGCTTCTTCCTGGAAACGCTGGGCGTACGCATCCTGTCGCCGCAGCGCGTGGTGCTGGAAGGGCAAAACCCCTTCCCCTGGCCGGTCACGCTGCGCTTTCGCGGCCTGGTCATCCGGCGGGAGGCAGACAAAACGCGCCTCACCTTCCCCGGCGGGCAGACCGCGGTGATCAAAGACCCCCGCCCCACACTGATCGAATTAGAAAACCCCAACCATGCGAGCGAAAGCAACGCCCAGACTCCTGCTGCTGATTCTCACGCTTAGCCTGCTTTTCTTGCAGGCCGGCCCGGCGCTGGCAGCGAACGCCTCTCCCGCCGCCCTGGGGCAGGAAGGCGCAGGGGGTGCGCGCCTCACGCTGGTGATCTCTGCCGTGATCGGTCTGTTGCTGATCGCCTCCCTGGTAGGTATCGCCGCGCGGCAGCTGCGTCTGCCCTACACCGTCGGGCTGGTGCTGATCGGCCTGGCGCTGACCTTGCAGGGCGAGACAAACATCTCGGTCTCGCCGGACATCTTTCTCAGCCTGCTCGTCCCGCCGTTGATCTTCGAGGCAGCCTTTCACATCAAAGGGCGTGATCTGATCGAGGACTTGCTGCCCATCCTGGCGTTTGCCATCCCCGGCGTGCTGATCACCACCTTCCTCGTCGGGGGCGTGGTGGCCACCGGCACCGGCTTCTCGCTGGCAACCGCGCTGGTGTTTGGCGCGCTGGTCGCGGCGACCGACCCGGTGGCGGTGGTAGCCCTGTTCCGCAAGCTGGGCGTGCCCAAACGGCTGCTGGTGCTGCTGGAGGGCGAGTCGCTGCTCAACGACGGCACGGCAATCGTGGTCTTCAACCTGATGCTGTCCATCGCGCTGACCGGCGTGTACGACCCGCTGGGCAGCGTGTTCGACTTTCTCACCATCGCCGGTGGCGGACTGGTCATCGGCCTGGTGCTGGGCGCGCTGATCTCACGCATCATCGCGCTGATCGATGACCCGCTGATCGAGACCACACTGACCACTGTGCTGGCCTTTGGCGCCTACATCGTCGCCGAGCATTTTCACGTCAGCGGCGTGCTCAGCGTTGTGGCTGCCGGGCTGGTAAGCGGCAATATCGGGCCGCGCGGCATGTCGCCTTCGACGCGCATCCTGGTATTCAACTTCTGGGAGTACGCTGCTTTTCTGGCCAACTCGGTGGCCTTTTTGCTGATCGGCCTGCAGATCAACGTGCAACTGCTGCTGGAGGAGTGGCAGGTCATCCTGTGGGCCATCCTGGCGGTGCTGGTGGCGCGGGCGGTCACGGTTTACGGGCTTTCCTGGGTCGGCCGCGGCATCCCCGTGCGGTTCAAACACGTGCTCTACTGGGGAGGTCTGCGCGGGGCCATCTCGCTGGCGCTGGCCTTCAGCCTGCCGGAGACGCTGACCGGACGCGAAGACATTCAGGCCATGGCCTTCGGCGTGGTGCTGTTCACCCTGCTGGTGCAGGGGTTGACCATGCAGCCGCTGATCAACCGGCTGCAACTGATCGAGCGCAGCGAGGCCGAGGAAGAGTTCGAGCGCCGCCATGCGCGCGCCGTGATGGCGCGCGCCGCCCACCGCCGTCTGGAGCAGATGTACCGCGAGGGTTTGATCACCCGCCATTTGTGGGAGCGTCTGGGCCGCCCGCTCGAACTCCACGCCGACGCCCTGGCGCGCGCCTCCGAACGCATCCTGCACGCCAACCCGCAGCTTGAAATCCGGGAACTGGAATCCACCTTCCGCGACATTCTGCTCACCCAGCGCAGCGCGCTGACTGCCCTGCTGCGCGACGGCATCATCGCCGAGGAGACGTATGCTCAGCTGGTCGGCGAGGTGGATGCCGCCTTGCTCGAACCGCGCTCCAACCTGCTGGAAACGCTGCGCCTGGGCACCGGCGATCAGATTCAACGCCTGCTCTCGGTGATCGTCCAGGAGGAGGATGCCGAAAACGTGCTGGCAGCCTTCGCCCGTCTGGGCATCCCGGTCACCCGCCTATCCAGCATCGGCGGCTTTTCCCAGCGGCGCAATGTCACCCTGCTGGCCGGCATCCCCTCCAACATGCGGGAGGAAATCATCGAAACACTCGCCCGGGTCAGCCACAGCCGGGTGGAAATCTCCCAAAACGGCAGCACGCCGATCACCATCGGTGGG
>RFKO01000029.1 GCA_003694235.1 Anaerolineae bacterium | reverse complement strand
GATGGGGATGGCGAAGAAGAAGGCGCTTCCCATGCCGGGAGTGCTCTCGGCCCAGATGCGGCCGCCATGCGCTTCCACCAGCGAGCGAGCGATGGCCAGCCCTAACCCGCTTTGCCCCTCCGAGCGAGCTTTGTCGGCGCGATACAGGCGCTCGAAGATGTGCGGCAGGTCTTGCGGGGCAATCCCTTCGCCGGTATCGCGTACAGAGAAGATCACGCTGCGGCGGTCGTTCCCTTCTCCTGCTTTGGCAGTGCACCACACCTGACCGCCCGGGGGTGTGTGGCGCAGCGCGTTGCTGACCAGGTTGTCCAATACCTGGAGCAGCCGGTCGCCGTCGGCGTGGATGGTTGGGATGTTGTCTGCGGCCTGACCGGAGAGATGGATGTTCTGTTGGGCGGCCAGGGGCTGGTAGGCGGACACCGCCTGCGCCAGCAATTCCGCCGGGTCGAGGGGCGTCTTTTGCAGGCGCAACGCGCCGGCGTCGGCCAGTGAAAGCGTGCGCAGGTCGGCCACCAGGCGATGCAGCCGCCGGACTTCCTGGAGCATGGCTTCCAGGCGCTCGGGCGTGGGCTGCAGCACGCCGTCGGCCATCGATTCCAGGTAGCCGCTGAGCACGGTCAGGGGTGTGCGCAGGTCGTGGGCGATGTCGGCGGTCATCTGCTCGCGCTGGGCGTTCAGCCGCGCCAGTTCGCGACTCATCTGGTTGAACGCCTCTGCCAGTTCGCCCACTTCGTCGCGGCTGTGCAGGTCCACCTGCTGCCCCAGTCGCCCTCCGGCCATCGAGCGGATGGCGGCGGTCAGGCGGCGCAAAGGGAGCGTGAGCTGCCGTGAGAACCACAGGCTGAGGGCCAGCGCCAGCAGGGTCGCTCCCAGCGCGGCGTAGAGCAGCGCCCGGTTGCTGCGTTGCAGGTAGTGACGCTCGCGCGGATCATAGGGTGGCGGGCCGCCCAGGGTGATGACCGTCCCGATCTGTTCGCCGTCCAGCAGGAGGGGTTCGCCCTCGGCCAGCAGGTCTTCCGGCAGGTAATCCCCCTGCCGATAGGGAGGCACGGGGATGATCACCTTCCCCTCGGCGTCGGCCAGCATCATGAGATAACCGCTGGGGCGGGGCTGGGCTTCGCGTCGGGGTTGAGGCTGAGGGGGGGACGGCGTGGGGAGAGGGGCAACGCGCTCCAGCGTTTGCAGGTTCAGCCCTTCCCAGGAGCCGTGTTCCTGGTAGTACGTCAGAACTCGTGCGCTGAAGCTTGCCCGCGCGTTGCTGCTCACCAGCTGGGAGAATTCCTGCCGGGTGATGTATTGCGTAATGCCAATCCCCAGCAAGGCGACCGTGATGGTCACGGCGAGGAAGGCCAGGAAGAGTTTGAAAGCCAGCGAACGGCGAAACTCAGCCCACATCTTCGTCCTCGCAAAAGCGGTAACCGCGCCCGAACACCGTTTCGATGAAGCGCGGGTGCGAGGGGTCGGGTTCGATTTTGGTGCGCAGGTTGCGGATGTGGATGTCGATGCTGCGCGGCGTCCCGCTGCGGCTTTCGTCCCCCAGGCGGTCGAGCAATTCCTGACGGGTGAACACCCGTCCCGGGGCGCGCATCAGCGTTTCGAGCAGGATGAACTCGGAGGGAGTCAGGCGCACTTCTTTGCCGGCGCTGGTCACCTGATAGGCGTCCCTGTCCAGGCGGACAGGCCCGACCTGGAGTATCCGCCGCGGGGATGGTCTGGCGCCCGCCCGGCGCAAGGCGGCGCGGATGCGCGCCAGCAGCTCGCGCATGCCAAAGGGTTTGGTGACGTAATCGTCGGCGCCCAGTTCCAGCCCGACGACTTTGTCGCTCTCATCCAGGCGGGCGGTCAGCATGATCACCGGTGCATCGCTCTCGCGGCGGAAGGCGCGCATGAAGGCGAAGCCATCCATTTTCGGCATCATGATATCGAGCAGCACCAGGTCGGGGCGCTCGTGACGGGCGGCGTAGAGCGCCTGCTCGCCGTTTTCGGCGGTGACCACGCGAAAGCCGTTGGCTTCCAGATACTCGCGCACCATGCGGCGCACGTTGCCGTGGTCATCGACCACAAGAATCGTAGCTTTCGTCATCACATCCCAAAGTGCTCACTCAATTCCCGGTTGACCTCCGCGGGGCGGTCGCGCATCACCCAATGGCTGGCATCATCGAAGGCCACCAGCCGTCCCTGGGGGCAATACGCCATGCTGGCTTCCGCCATGGCCGAATGCAACGCAATATCCCGCTTGCCCCACAAAATCAGTACCGGCATTCTCAGAACAGGATCGGCCGGCTCAGGCGGAGGATACCGCAAGGCAGCCCGGTACCAGTGAATCATACCGCGCAGCCCGCCAGCGGTTTTCCAGGATTGCCGGTACCGCTCGAGTTCATCCGGAGCAAACGTGCCCGGCAGACCGCTGCGCTGCAGGCTGCGCACCGCCAGGTTGAAATCTCTGGCCTCCAGCAGAAACTCTGCCAGGCCGGGGATCTGGAAAAAGAAGATGTACCAGGATTTCAGCATCTGCCGCGGGGAATGGCGCAGAAAGCGGCGCATCACCGCGGGGTGGGGCACATTGGCGATCGCCAGGCGGCGCACGCGGTCGGGGTGTTGCAGCGCCGTGTGCCAGGCCACCGCCGCTCCCCAATCGTGCCCGGCGAGGTTGACCTGGGGGATGTCCAGCGCATCCAGCAGGGCGATCACATCCCTCACCAGGTTCGTGATGGCGTAAGCGCTCACCGCCGCAGGCGCAGAGGAGCGGTTGTAGCCGCGCTGATCGGGTGCCAGCACGCGGAACCCCTGCCG
>RFKO01000007.1 GCA_003694235.1 Anaerolineae bacterium | reverse complement strand
CCGGGGAGCCACGTCGGGGGCAGTCCACCGGGGAGATGTAACCAGCCCTGGGCGTAGTCCCCCGCCCGAAAAAGAGGACGCGCCAAAACGGCGTCGTCCACCAGCAAATACTGACCGGGGCGCGGCCAGCTCGCGCGTGGAAGGTCGAGTTGCACCAGCGCGGCATTGGCGACGGCGCGGATGGAACAAATAGATGCGTTCATATGGCAACTGCCCGTCGCTCATGGTATCATGGAAGCCACAATTCGGTAAGACTTCGCCCAAAGGGAAAAAAGCCATGAACATCACTGTAATTATCTCAACAATTGCCGGCCTGGCCTGGCTGGCCGTGATCGGCCTGCTGGTACTGACCGTGGTACGGGCCTCGCGGGGAAAACCGGTCAAAGCCACGACCACCGCGCTGATCACCACGGCAGTCGTCGCCGTACTCTTGAACACCATCAGCGCCGGTCTGGTGTTCATCCAGCCAGAGGAGCGCGGCGTGGTCATCTCTGCCGTAGCACCCGATGGCATGCGCTCCGTCACGCTGCAACCGGGTTTGCACTGGGTGATACCCTACGCCGAACACGTGGTCACCTATTCCATCTCGCGACAGACGTACACCATGTCGGCACGCGCAGCAGAAGGACAGGTTCAGGGCGACGATTCGGTATCCGCCCGCACCGCCGACGGGCAGGAAATCTTCATGGATGCTTCCGTGATCTTCGCTATTGACCCGGACAAAGTGCGCGAGGTGCACATCATCTGGCAAAACCGCTATGCCGACGACCTGGTGCGCCCGGCCACCCGCGGTGTGATCCGCGATGCCGTCTCGCAATACGGCGTGGAAGAGGTGGTCAGCAGCAAACGTTTCGAACTGGTCAATCTCATCGAAGAAGAGCTGCGCAAGAAGCTGGAGGAGAACGGCCTGCTGTTGGTGGACTTCGTGCTGCGGAATATCACCTTCACGCCGGAGTACGCCGCCTCGGTGGAGCAGAAACAGATCGCCGAGCAGCAGGCGCAACAGGCCAAGTTCATCGTGGAGCAAAAGCGGCAGGAGGCCGAACAGGCGCGCCAGATCGCTCAGGGGCAGGCCGACGCAGCCGTGATCAAAGCTCAAGGCGAGGCGGATGCCCGCCTGATCCAGGCCGAAGCCGAGGCCAAGGCCCTGCAACTGATCGCCGATGTGCTGCGCGAAAACCCCGACCTGCTGACCTACAACTACATCGAAAAGCTGGCCCCCGGTATTCAGGTGATGCTGGTGCCCAACGACAACCCCTTCCTGCTGCCGCTGCCATCCATGACGGGCGAAACGTCAGGGGCGGTTCTCCCAACCCCCGCGCCGGCGCCCACAACCGAGCCTGCCGAAACGCCATAGGAAGGCAACTTGGCAAATGGGTAAATGGGTAAATGGGTGACAAGGTAACTTGTTACCCATTTACCCAATCACCCAATCACCTAATATCACATGAGTCCCCAAAACGCTGCCACACCTTCGGAACACAAAATCCGCCTGACCACGCTTTCCAGTTGCTCCGGCTGAGCGTCGAAGTTGAGCGCCGAGGCGCTGGCGCAGGTTCTGCGTCCACTGGAAAACATGTTCTCGCCCCAGGATTACCCTGACCTGCTGGTCGGCCTGGGCGACCCGGACGATGCGGCCATCTGGCGGCTGGACGAGCAGCGCGCCCTGGTGGTCACCACGGATTTCTTCACGCCGGTGGTGGATACCCCCTATGAATACGGCGCGATCGCCGCGGCCAACAGCCTGTCGGACATCTATGCCATGGGCGGCACGCCCTTCCTGGCGCTCAACGTGGCCGCGCTGCCGCCCGACCTGCCGCCCGAATTTCTGAGCGAAATCCTGCGAGGCGGAGCGGAGAAGGCCCGCGAGGCCGGCGTGGTGGTCGCCGGCGGCCACACCGTGCAGGATAAAGAACCCAAGTACGGCCTGATTGCGCTGGGGTTCGTTGACCCCGCCTGCATGATGACCAAAGGCGGAGCACGCCCCGGCGACGTGCTGATGTTGAGCAAACCGTTAGGCTTTGGCACCACCACCACGGCCATCAAACAGGCCAAAGCGCAGCCGGAAGACATCGAGGAGGTGGTCGGCTGGATGCTGCGCCTGAACCGCGAGGCGGCAATCCTGGCGCGCCAGTTTGATGTATGCGGCGCGACCGACGTCACCGGCTTCAGCCTGCTGGGCCACGCCTGGGAGATGGCTGAGGCATCGGGCGTGGGATTGCGCCTGCGCTGGCGCGATATCCCCTTCACAACCGGCGCGATGCGCTACGCCAGCCAGTTCATCTTCCCCGGCGGCGCATCCGACAACCGGCTGTATTTTTCTCCTCATGTGACGATCAACACCTCGCTGGAAGAACACGAAGAAATGTTGCTCTACGACCCCCAGACCAGCGGCGGATTGCTGCTGTCCGTCCCGCCGGCAAACGCCGAAGATTTGCTGCGACGCGCTCAAAGCGAGGGCGTGCCGTTGTGGGCCATCGGCGAGGTGGTGAAGGGGGAGGGAATCGAGGTGGTGTAGTGAAGAGTAAATTTGTTCT
>RFKO01000255.1 GCA_003694235.1 Anaerolineae bacterium | reverse complement strand
GATCACCGAGGTATAAATCGTCTGCCAGAGGCGCGGCGGTCGGTAGGGCGGCAGTTCCAGGCTGAAGGTCGAAGCCTCGCCGCGCAGGATGGTGCGCGAAAGCGCCCACGAAACCACGAAGGTCAGCAGCACCCCCAGGAGGGCGATCCCCACAACGGCCATGGCTGAGATCAGCCCGGCGAGATGGGCCGGCACCAGGCTGCCGATGAACAGAGTGGCGATCAGGATTTGTGTCGGCCAGCGGCCGTTGCACAGGGCGAAGTTATTGGTGATGATGGCGATCAGGCGCTCACGCGGGCTGTCGATCACGCGGGTGGCGACCACACCGGCGGCGTTGCAGCCGAAGCCCATGGACATGGTGAGCGCTTGCTTCCCGTGGGCCCCCACTTTCTGGAAAATGTGGTCCAGGTTGAACGCCACGCGCGGGAGGTAGCCAAAATCCTCCAACAGCGTGAACAAAGGGAAGAAGATCGCCATCGGGGGCAGCATCACGCTCACCACCCAGGCAGTCGCCAGGTACATGCCATCGATCAACAGGCCATCCAGCCACCAGGGAAGACCTGCGCCGGCGGCCAGGTTCTTTAAGACCGGATGCAGCGTGTCGATCAACAGGGTGGCCAGCATCGAGGAGGGCACGTTGGCGCCGGAGATGGTCAACCAGAAGACCACCGTGAGCAGCAGCAGCATGATGGGGAAACCCCAGCGGCGACTGGTCACCAGGCGGTCGATCGTGCGATCGAGGTCGAAACGCTCCTGTTCATCAGGACGAGTGACGGCTCGGTCGGCCAGACGCGCCGCTTCGGTGTAGATGGCCTCAGCGATATGTTCGTGAATGTCCTCTCCCACTTCCCAGCGCAGGTTTTGCGCCTGACGGAGGACATCTTCAGGGGAGGTTTGTACAGCAGTCATATTTTTTTCTCAGGGCGGGTCAGGTGACAGTCACTTCCAAAGTGACTGTCACCTGACCTGATGTGTTACTGATTTCCGATAACCTGCAACTGGGCGGGTCGCTGGTCGAGTTGACCGCGTTGCAGATCGCCCAGTTCGCCGTTGGCAAAAGCGCGGGCGATGCTTTCATCGCCGTCCAGCAAGCGCAGGGCCACCCACTCGACATTGGGCAGGTTGGGGTACAGGGCGCGAATTTGCGGCGCCAGTTTATCCACCGCGCGCCGCACGGCAGAAGATTGGTAGCGCACCCGCCGCGGCCTGCCCACCACTTCGCCGGCGGCCACCTGGCGGATGGTTTCCAGAAGTTGATCGAGACCTTCGCCCTGACGCGCTACAGTGGGCACAACCGGCACGCCGAGGTCTCGTGCCAGCCGACGGTCGTCAATCACCAACTTGCGCCGACGGGCTTCGTCCATCAGGTTGAGGCAGACCACCACCCGATTGGTGATCTCCAGCACCTGCAACACCAGGTTGAGGTTGCGCTCCAGGCGGGTCGCGTCCACCACGACCACGGTGACATCCGGCTGACCGAAAAGGATGAAATCGCGGGCGATCTCTTCATCCAGGCTGGTGGCCAGCAGGGAGTAAGTGCCCGGCAAATCCACGATTTTGAAGCGTAAACCGGCGTATTCGAAGCCGCCCTCGGCGCGCGTCACCGTCTTCCCTGGCCAGTTGCCGGTGTGCTGGCGCAGACCGGTCAGGGCATTGAAGACGGTGCTTTTGCCGGTGTTTGGATTCCCTGCCAGCGCGACCACGTAATCCCAATCCTGCATATCCACGCCCAGTTTAAGCAGGTTGGCCGCGTTGTGCACCGGGCAGGTCTCGCACGGCGCGGCGACCGTTGTTTTCCTCGGTTGAACCTTTTCACTCATTGGCTGTCTCCGTTTTCTGGTAGCCTGATAAATTTCATCTTTCCGCACACAGCGCTACGGAGCGCCCAAGGCCCGTTCCGGTTAGCCCGGAATCTCCGTGTTGGAAAGCGTTTGCGCTTTGTCAGGTCTCCGTCTTTGTTCCTTTGGATGATGCGCTTCCCGAAGAGGGGGTGCCGTTCGTAAGTTTCTCCACGCGGATATGCCGTGCCTGCGCCTTCCGCAGGGCGATCAGTGCGCCGCGCACCAGGTAGGCTGCCGGATCGCCGCCGGTGGCGACCATCTCTTTGCGGATCACCGTGCCGGGGACGATGCCCAAATCCATCAGGCGGCGGCGCTCCACGCCGCGAATGTGGCTGTCGATCTGTATCACGCGCGCCTTCTCGCCGGGCTGCAAGTTGCTAAGGGGCTCCCCTTTTTTTGCTGTCTGCGCGGTCGCTCTCTCTGCGGGGAGCGGCGCGACCGCGATGTTAGCCGCGATCAGCGGCGCCAGCGTGTGCTCGTCGCCTCCGGCCCAGAAGCGGATGCGCTGGGGGGTGCTCTCCAACACGCGCACAATCATGCCGACATGCAGTTCCTCGGCCACGATCTGGGCGTACACTGCTTCCGGTTCGTCCTCGATGTGAATGATGCGCGCCGGACGATCGACTTCCATCTCGGCCAGCGGGATGCGCTGGCGGTATACGATCTCGCCGCGGGCGGTAGGGATAGGGTCGCCATGCGGATCGTGCGTCGGGTTGCCGAGGCGGGCCGAGAGCCGGTCGGCATCGGCGCGCGTCAGGGTGTGTTCGTACAGTTCGGCCTGGTTGTGCCATTCCTGGGCGTCAAAGCCGGTGGCGTCGGCCAGATAGCGCTCCCAGAGACGGTGCGCCCGGATGATGTGCAGGGCGTACTCGCGCCCGTCGTCCGTCAGCCGGAAGCGGTTCCCCTCCACACTCAAAAGGTTGAGCGCATCCAGAGAGGCGACCAGCGCGGCGGCCTGATCGGGCGAGATGCGCAGCGCGCCGGCCAGACTTTTGAGCGTTGGCGGGGTGTTATGAAGCTCGCACTGATGGATGTGCTTGAGTGCGTCTTCCTGTAACATGCGTTCGCTCAGCTGACGACCGCGCCGCCAGCGAAAGTACACACCCTTCGGCGGGACGAACAGCCACCACAGCAGGCCCAGTACAAGCGAGGCAATGAGCAATGCAAGGAATGGTTCAGGTATCATTTGTCTGATTGTTGAAAAGCCCTCGTCGCGTGCTCAGCGCCGTTGACGATAAAGCTGCGGATCAATCACCGCGGCCATTGCCTGTTCGTCCAGCCTGCCGCCCAAAAAGCGGTTGATGGATTTGATTTGTGGCCAGGGATCGCGCAACATGGCGTTGTAATCCACGTTCAGGTAGTGCACGTTGGGTTGATCCTTCATCCACGCGTCCACTTGCTTCAAATGCTTTTGAAAGAGCACTTTCATGGTGTCGTCATCCACGCTTTTTTGCTCACCGCGACGTTCCAGCATCTTGCTCTGGGATGCCAGCACCTCGTCCAGGTCGCGGCGCATGAACAACACTCGGTAGGTGTAATCCGGCGGCAGTTTCATCAGCAACGCCGCGATCACCTTGACCGCTTTGCCGCGCGCCTCAGGCAGCCAGGCGGTATCGCCGTCTGGCAATTTCTTGACGCGTTCGAACTCGTAGTACCCTTTGGGATTGTCGTCATCGGCGCTGCGGATGTGGTCGGTCAGCGGCGGGATGCCGCCTGCCTCCAGCATCTTCATCATCATTGAGGTGCCCGAGCGCGGCAGGCCGGAAACCACAATGATCGGTTGGCGTTTGGGAAAGAGTTTTTGCAAAATCGTTGTCATGTCAATCATTACACTCCACAAAAATCTGCTGTGTCACTCGCGGGCCTAACACGACCGACTGGGCGTTTCCCTCCAGGCGCAGCGTCAGGTTGCCGTCAAACGGTTCATACGCCACCACGGTGAACACCGCCTGCGGTACTACTCCCAGGCTTTCGAGGTAGCGCAGCAAGGCCGGGTCGCCATCCCGCACGCGGCGGATCGTCCCCCCCTGCGGGGGGCGCAAATCCCGCAGACAGAGCGTGGCGTGGGCCGGCATCTCCAGATCGGGGGAGGGGATGGGGTCGCCGTGCGGGTCGTGCGTCGGATCGCCGAGCACTTCCGTGATGCGCGCCTCGAATTCCTCGGAGATCACATGCTCCAGCCGGTCGGCCTCTGCGTCGACCTCATCCCAGCCATAGCCCAGCGCCTCGACCAGGAAGAGTTCGAGCAAACGGTGATGGCGGATGACTTCCAGGGCGATTTTCTCGCCCTCCGGTGTGAGCACAACCCCGCGATGACGTTGATACTGCAGCAAAGGAGGGCTGGCAGCCGCCAGCTTCTTCAGCATGCCGCTTACCGAGGCCGGGGTAATCCCCAGCACGGCGGCAATGCGGGAGGTGCTGGCGCGTCCTTCGCTCTGCGTCAGGTCGTAAATCGTTTTCAGGTAGTCTTCTACCGCGTGGGTCAGTTCTTGTCGCATTGGGCTAAATAAATTTTTAGGTTT
>RFKO01000254.1 GCA_003694235.1 Anaerolineae bacterium | reverse complement strand
GGCAAGGCCGCCCTGCCGATGGCCCAGGCCGCTGCCGAAACGCTCGGCAACCATCTCGCCGCCGCCATTGTCATCCCCAAAACCGACAGCCGACAGCGGACAGCAGTCAGACGTCAGATATCAGGCGTCAGCGATCAGCCCTCAGGTGCCAGCAGTCAGGCGTCAGCGGTCAGCGGTCGGCCATCCGCAATCAGCAAGCCACAATCGGCAATCCGTAATCGGCGATCGACAATCGCAAATCCCCACTCGCAAATCATCCCCGCCGCCCACCCCGTCCCCGATGAGCGCAACCTGCGCGCTGCCCGGGCTGTGAGCGAGCTGCTCGCCGGCCTGCAAGCGGACGACCTGTTGCTATGCCTGATCTCCGGCGGCGGTTCGGCGCTGCTCACCGCACCGGCAGATGGTATTGCGCTGGCAGATCTGCAAAAGCTCACCCGGCAGCTGCTGGCCTGCGGGGCGACGATCGAGGAGATCAACACGCTGCGAAAACACCTCTCGCGCCTCAAAGGCGGACGACTGGCGCAACAGGCCGCCCCCGCCCGCGTCGAAGCGCTCATCCTCTCCGATGTGGTCGGCAGCCCGCCGGACGCCATCGCCTCCGGCCCGTGCGCCCCCGATCCCACCACGTATGCCGACGCGCTGGCGGTGCTGCGCCGCTACCATCTGCTGGAAGACACGCCGCCCGCCATCCTCTCCCATTTGCAACGCGGTCAGGCCGGAGAATTTCCCGAAACGCCCAAAGCGGACGACCCGCTCTTCGCCCGCGTGCACAACACCATCATCGCCGAGAACCTGACCGCCGCCCGCGCGGCGCGCGCCCAGGCGGAAGCCGAGGGTTTTCACGCCCTGGTGCTCACCACCTTTCTCCAGGGCGAAGCCCGCACCGTCGGGCCGCTGCTGGCTGCCCTGGCGCGGCAATCGCTGCGCAGCGGCGATCCGCTGCCTCCGCCCGCCTGCCTGATCTGCGGCGGAGAGACCACCGTCACGCTGCACGGCGATGGGCTGGGCGGGCGCAATCAGGAGGTCGCGCTGAGCGCGGTGCAGCCGCTGAACGGCCTCAACGCCCTGCTGGTCACTCTGGCCAGCGACGGCGAAGACGGCCCGACCGATGCCGCCGGTGCGGTGGTGAGCGGCGAGACGTTGCGGCGCGCCCGCCAGCATCATCTCGACCCCGCAGATTTCCTCACCCGCAACGATGCCTACCGCTTCTTTCACGCGCTGGGCGATCTGCTGCGCACCGGCCCCACCCAGACCAACGTCAACGACCTGAACTTCGTCTTCACCTTCCCTGATACCGCAGGAGCATCCCTATGAACACGCCTGCCCCCCTCCAACCCCAAGACCTGTATCTCCCCTGTCCCCCCGAAGACCTGCCTTTCGAGACCACCGACGAGCTTCCCGACCTGGACAAAGTGCTTGGCCAGCCGCGCGCCCTGCAGGCGCTGGAACTGGGCAGCGAAGTGCAGGGGCCGGGGTTCAACATCTTTGTGGCCGGCCTGCCGGATTCCGGCCGCACCACCCTGACGCGCGAATACCTGGAGCGCAAGGCCGCCGCCGAATCCGTGCCCGATGACTGGTGTTATGTGTTCAACTTCAAAGACCCGCACCGCCCCAGGGCCATCAATCTACCCGCCGGGCAGGCCGTCCGCCTGCGCGACGAAATGCAACAACTCGTCCAGCGCTGCCAGGACGAAATTCGCCGCGTCTTTGCCAGCGAGGAATACAACCAGGAGCGCAACCGGTTGGGGCAGTCCATGCAATCCGCCCAGGAGCAGGAATTTCAAAAGCTGGTCGCCGAGGCCCAGTCGGTCGGTTTCACCATCGCGCGCACGCCCACCGGCATCTCGCTCATCCCCTTGCAGCAGAACGGCCAGCCTCTGCCGCCAGAGGCATACGAAAAACTGCCCGCCGAGCAAAAAGAGCGCCTGCGCCAGACGGAAAGCCAGCTGCAACTGAAAACCCAGGCGACCCTGCGCCGCATCAAAGAGATCGGCGAAGCGGCTTTCCGTCAGCTGCAAGAGCTGGACGCCCAGACGGCGCGCTTTGCCCTTCAGCACATCTTCGAGGCGCTGTCCGAACGCTACCAGGAATACCCCAAAGTGCAGGCGCATCTGCAGGCCGTACAGGAAGACATGGTGCAAAACGTTGACATCCTGCGCGGCGAGAGTGAAAGCCCGATGCCGCTGCAACAGTGGCTCAGCCGCTATGACGTCAACGTGCTGGTGGACAACAGCCATCTGCAAGGCGCACCGGTGGTCATGGAGAGTCATCCCACCTACCAGAATCTGGTCGGACGCATCGAACACCGCCTGGTGATGGGCGTGACGCAGACCCACTTCACCATGATCCGCCCCGGCGCGCTGCACCGCGCCAACGGCGGCTACCTGCTGCTGCCGGCGCGCGACATCCTGGTCAATCCCTACGCCTGGCAGGGGCTGGAGCGCGCCCTGCGCGATGGAGAGATACGCATCCTGGAGCTCGGCTCTCAGATGGGCATGCTCACCACCGTGTCGCTGGAACCTGAGCCCATCCCCTTAAGGGTAAAAGTGGTGCTGTTTGGCACCTCCCAGCTGCACGAAATGCTGCGCGAACTGGATGTCGATTTCGGCAAGCTGTTCAAAGTGCGCGCCCAGTTTGCCTCGACGATGGAGCGCACGCCGGAGAACATCGCCGATTACAGTCTGTTCATCAAATCC
>RFKO01000253.1 GCA_003694235.1 Anaerolineae bacterium | reverse complement strand
GTTGGGTGGTTGGGGAACGGCGGTCGGTCGTCGGCCCTTCATGGCTGGGCCGGGAGCACGTAGAGGTTGATGCTCAGCGGCGGGACGCGCAGCCCCGCGGCCGCATCCACCGATTCGAGGGTCTGGATGCTGACTTGCGGCGGCTGGCCGGGTTCGTTGTAAGCCCACGGTGGGGCGGAGAGGTACCATCCCTGGCCGCTGCCGTTCCACTGGGCGTTTTGCAGGGTCACTTGCAGGGTGTAGGATTGCTGCGTGGGGTTGACGATGGCGACGGTCAGGGCGTCCTTGTTCGCCGTCCAGGCGGCGGCCACGTCCAGCGCACCGGTTTCGCCGCTCACCGTGAGGGGCAGCGTGCCAAAGTGGTGGCGATAGAGCGACCAGGCCAGGCCGGTGGCTTCGATGGCCGCGTCGGTCTGGTCGGTCTTCACCTGGCCGTGGACGTTGACGCCGTGCAGGTTGACCATTTCGATCAGGTCGCTGTTGGCAAACACCGCGTGCAGCCCGCGAGCGATGCCCAGAGCGTCGCGGAAGTAGTAGCGCGGCGCGGCCTCGCCGTAAATCTCCGCCCGTCCGAACCAGGCGTAGTTCCACTCGTCGAACGCCAGGCGGATGTCCTTTTCGCTCAGGCCGGCAATCTGCTGGCGGTACTGGCGGTGCAACTGGACGACGTGCCGCGTCTCCTCGGCCAGGGCGCCGGTGTGTTGCTGCAGGTCCTCGTGAAAGTCGGGGTACAGGTGCTCGGCGAGCAGGGTCATGTTATCGCCGGCGTCTTCCAACATGCCGTAGGACCAGTCCTTGCCTTCCTCCTTGCCGGGGAAACCGTAGCCGCCCACCGCGATCAACTTCGCGTTGGGGTCCACCGACCAGATGGCCTGGGCGACTTTGTTCTGGATGGGGATGTATTGCGCCAGGGGGATGTACCACATCTCGTTGCCCACGCCGAAGAAGGAGACGTTGTAGGGTTCGGGATGGCCGTTCTGGGCGCGCAGCTGCCCCATCGGGGTGCTGGCGTCGCCGTTCAGGTATTCCACTTCCTCGGCGGCGCGCTGGGCGTCGCTTTCTTCCTCGGCGCTGATGGCGATATAGGCCTCCGCGCCCACTTCTTTGCAGAAAGCCATGAATTCGTCAATGCCAAAGTCGTTGGATTCCACGTCCTCCGACCAGTAGACGCGGTTGAGCATGGGCGGGCGTTTGTCGCGGTCGCCGGTGGCCTGACGCCAGTTATAGCCGTTGGCGAATGTGCCGCCCGGCCAGCGGTAGAGGGTGAAGCCGAGTTGCTTGAGCAGCGCCAGCGTGTCGGCGCGCATACCCTGCACGTTGTCTCCCGGCATCAGCGAAGGCGAGCCGATGTACAGCCTGCCCTGCCCCGTCCCCAGGATTTCCAGCCGGGCGTTGCGGGCGTCCGCCCCGGCGGTGAAGGTGAAGGTGTATTTGGCGTAGTCCTCGCCCACCGTCCCCAGGGAGACGCTCTGGCATTGGGTGGCATCCTCGCCCCAACACAGGGCGACCTGCGCCTGCACCTGCCCCTCGGCGGCCAGGTAGACGTAGCCGGTGTACTCCTTGCCGGATTTCAGCCCCAGGCCGTGCTGGACGATCCCGCGCGGGCGCACGCCGTCCACCACCACCAATGGGCTGTGTTTCCCGACGAAGGCGCGGGTCTCGTCCATCGTCACCATGGTGTCGGGTGCGTTGGCGTACCAGGGCGATTTGTGCCGCTCGAAGCCCCAGGGGAAGTAGAAATTCACCGGGTGGTAAAACTTGCGGTCGAGCAGCATCTCGGCCCAGATGCCGCCGTAGATGGCGCGCCCCTGGTGCTCGACGAAGGTGGCGTACACATACGGCGAGATGGGCGCACCCACCTGTCCCCCGTCCACGGTGACGCTCACGGATTGGGCGGACGACGCGTCCCAGGGGGTGACGGTGGCATCGAGCGCACCCGCCGGCGGCAGACGGGAGAGGTCCAGCGGTTCGGAGGCGGGTTCTTCTTCTCCGCCCTCGCCGGGGGGCGTTTCTCCTTCGGGAGGTGTTTCGCCTTCGGGCGGCGGTGCTTCGCCTTCGCCTTGCGGCGGCGGCCCTTCGACCGCTTCGCCGCCGACCTGGATATCCACCTGCCGTTCTTCCATGCGGTCGCCCAAATCCACGCGCAGGAAGTAGGAGCGGCTCTCTTCGGGGCAGACCTGCTTGCTGCCCTGAGGCTCCACCTGCTGATCTTCCAGGAAGACGGCGAAGCCGGTGCTGACCTGCCATTGCAGGGTGACGCACTCGCCGGGGTTGATTTGCGTGCGGTCGGCGGTGAAGGTGACTTGCGGCGCTGACGGCGTGGCGGTGGGTTGTTGGAACTGTGGCGGGGCGATGGCCGCTGTGGTCAGTGCCGCCAGCAGCAGCGCCAGGATGAGGAGGGGGAGGGAGAGATATTTGGACATGGGGGGTAGTTGGGTAGTTAGGTAGTTGGGTAGTTGGGTAGTGTAGTTGGGTGGTTGGGTAGTTGGGTAGTTGGGTGGTTGGGGGTCAGGTTTCCTCTGGTGGAGGGGGGTGGGGAAATGCCGGCGGGCCGAGGAACTCTTCGATGAACCCGAGCAGGTCTTCGATGTGTCGAAAATGTCGCACGTTGCCGCTTTGGATGTGCTCCACGTGCCCGCGCCAGTGTTTGTGAGGCGGAAGGGTCGGTTCGCTCGCTTCCGTGGCCTCCCACCAGAAGCGGACGATGAAGGTGTTTTGTGGCGGTGTGTTCATCGAAGGGTATCCTCTCAGGCAGTCGGTCAGTCAGGTGACAGTCCCTTCCGAAGTGACTGTCACCTGATGCCTGATAGCTGATGCCTGATCATAACGTGCAGGTGTCAAAAGAGTGTCAAAGCCCGGTTTCCCCCGTGTGGAATCGAGAAATGGGTGCTAATCGAGCCTCGCGCCGCAGGCGGAGAGGCGGGCGCGGCCCTGCTGCGCCAGGGAAG
>RFKO01000252.1 GCA_003694235.1 Anaerolineae bacterium | reverse complement strand
GCCGACCTGGCTTCGCGCTTCGACGTGCTCTCGCGCGGTAAAATCGTGGCCTCGGTACGCAGGCAAGAGATGAACTCTCCAGATGACCTGCTGGCCTTCTACCGCCAGGCCGTGGCACAAACGGAGGTCGCCCATGAATGAACTGACCAGCCCGACGGCAGAACGCGCCTCCGCAACAGGCTCGGCGGGCGCTTTCTGGCGCGCCATGTGGGCGGTGGTGTGGAAAGACCTCTCCGCCGAGTGGCGCAGCCGCGAACTGCTCACCGGCATGCTGGTGTTCGCCGTGCTGGTGATCCTGATCTTCAATTTTGCGCTTGAACTGGATGCCAAAGCGCGCGCCAGCGTGACATCCGGCGTGTTGTGGGTGACGTTTGCCTTTGCCGGCACCCTGGGCCTCAACCGCTCAATGGCATCGGAGAAAGACCGGGGCTGCCTGGACGGCCTGCTGCTCGCGCCCGTGGACCGCAGCGCAATTTACTTCGGCAAGGCCATCGGCAACCTGATCTTCATGCTGGTGGTGGAAATGGTAGTCTTGCCTCTATACAGTGTGCTGTACAACACCAACCTGTTCCATCCGGGATTGCTGCTGGTGGTTCTGATGGGTTCGATAGGTTATGTGGCTGTTGGCACACTGCTTTCCACCATGGCGGTGCAGGCGCGCACGCGAGACATCTTGTTGCCCATTCTGCTTTTCCCGCTGGTTGTGCCGGTGATGATCGCCGCCGTCAAAGCCAGCGGTGGCTTCTTGCAGGGCGTACCGTGGGAAGAGTTGAAAGTGTGGATCAACCTGCTGCTGGTGTACGATGTGATTTTCGTGGCTATTGCCTTCATGTTCTTCGATTATGTTGTTGAGGAGTGATTCTCTATGGAAACCAAACCACGTTGGTTAACCGTTCTGGATGTGCTGACGGCGATCTTTTTCGTCGTGGCTGTGTTCCTGGTGTTCGTTTTTGCGCCCATGGAGCGCACGATGGGGTTGGTGCAGAAAGTGTTTTACTTTCATGTAGCCACCGCATGGGTCGGCATGCTGGGCTTTATGGTGGCCGCGGTGGCCGGCATTTTGTACCTGATAAAAGGCGACCGGCAGTATGATACCCTCGGCCTGGCAGCGGTGGAGATCAGCCTGGTGTTCTTCTTCGTCGCCATCATCATGGGATCGGTGTGGGCGCGTCCGATCTGGAACACCTGGTGGACGTGGGACCCCCGCCTGACCACCGCGACCATTGTCGAGTTGATCTACGCCGCTTACATCATGCTGCGCCAGGGCATCGAGGATCCCGACAGACGCGCGCGCTTCGGGGCGGTGTACGCCATCCTGGGCTTTCTCTCCGTCCCCCTGACCTTCATCTCCATCCGCCTGCTGCGCACCATTCACCCGGTCGTGATCGGCAGCGGCGATCCCTCCGCCGAAGGGGCGTTCAATATGTCCCCGCGGATGAAAGTGGCCTTCTTCTACAGCCTGTTCACTTTCTCGGTAGTGTTCGTCGACCTGCTGTTGCACCGGCTGCGAATGGGCAAACTGGCCGCCCGCGTGGAAGAACTGCGCCTCAAAGTCTCGGCCTGACAGGAGTGTAACAAATGATGTTGCAACAAACCACCCCCGATACCTTCAACTATTTCGTGGTCGGCTACACCGTTTTCTTCCTCGTGATGACGGTGTACCTGGTCAGCCTGGTCGTGCGCTACCGCAACTTGAAAAAAGAGCTGGAATTACTGGAGGAACTGGAGAATGAAGGCTGACTCGACCGATCGCACCGCTCCACAGGTCGGTGAGATTGTCCATGTGGCGTGCGGTGGGCACATCGAATTTCAGGAAGACACCCCCTGGGCCGTGTACCAGGGCGCGGCGGTAGCCTTTTGCACGCCGGCCTGCAAACGAGCCTTTGAGCAAGACCCGGACCCCTTCATGGCCGGGGAAATCCCCCACCCTGTGGAGTAAAGCGCACAGATATATACAAAACGCCTCTCCAGCGATGGCCCGGAGAGGCGTTTTTTTACCGCTCAGGCGCGCGCCGAGGCGATCAAAAGCGCCAGCCAGCCCAGCAGAAAGAATGCTCCGCCAACCGGCGTGATCAACCCCAGGCTGACCCCTTGAATGGTCAGGTTACCTTTAAGCGTAAGGGCGTAAAGACTACCGCTGAACAGCAGAATCCCCAAAATGAAGAACCAGCCTCCCAACCGCAGCGTGCCGGCGCGGTGCCACCATTGCGTGATCGCCCAGGCAACCAGCATCAGCGCCAGGGCGTGATACATCTGATAGCGCACCGCCTTCTCCCACAACGTCATGCGTTCGGCATCAACCAGCGAGCGCAAACCGTGCGCACCGAACGCCCCCGCCGCCACACCCAGCGCGGCAAAAAGCGAACCCATAGCGAAGAAGAAACGCTCCATCCAGCCTCCTCAAGCAATCCTGGCGCACCGGTTCAACCCATACGCCCTTTGAACACCGCCGCGAGCAACAATGCGATTGCAGTTGTGCGCAGCACCGCCTCTCCTAATGAAAACACCGTCGTCCATCGTTCAATTTCTGAAAGCAGGCCGGTCCGCTGAAGTATGCCTGGTAACAGAAACCTCTGCCCGACCCAAACCAATGCCAGCAAGACAACCGCGATGCCTGTAAAGACAGCCACCTGTGGATAATGGCGGTAAAGACGCAATGCCAGCACAATGCCGACGAGATAGGTCGCGGCCTGAAGCGCCTGCACTGCGACAAACGCACCGCCCAGCACAATCAGCGCTTCACCCATGCTCATGAAGTCAGCAAGGCGTTGAGCCTTTCGCGAGATTTCGCCTCCACCTCGGCATGCAGGCTGTTACCATGCGCGTCCATCGTCACCACGACGGGGAAGTTTTCCACCTCGATCACCCACATCGCTTCGGGGACGCCGAAATCGAGCTTGTACACGCCGTGGACTTTCTTCACCGCCTGAGCAATCAGCGAGGCCGCGCCGCCCACCGCGTGGAAGTACACACCCGGCACCTCCTGGCAGGCCGCCAGGGTTTTTGCTCCCATACCGCCCTTGCCGATCACGCCTTTGATGTTGAAATGGCGCATCACATCGCCCTGGTACGGCTCTTCCCGGATGCTGCTGGTCGGACCGGCAGCGACGAATCTGTACTCACCCGTCTCCAGGCCGGAGACCACCGGGCCGCAGTGATAGAGCACGCCGCCGTTCAGGATTTTCTTGATGGCTTCGTACACTTCCAGATCATCGCCCTGCGGCTGGCGTGTTTTCTTGATGAAGGTCTCGATCATCCACTTATGCACCGCATCGCGGCCGGTCAGCATGATGCCGTTCAGCGCGACCGACTCGCCCACCTTCAAGGCGCGGATTTCGTCATCGGGAATAGGAATCGTTAGTTGCTTCATAGTGACATCTCCTTGCTATAGTCTGTGGTCTGTGGTCCGTGGTCTGTCGTCCGTCGTCCGATCGTCTGTCGTCCGATCACGGCAAATACTTATCCACCAGCAGCCCCAACCGCTGGCGCGTCTCCTCTGGAATGACCTTCGGGTCGGTGATCAGGGCATTGGAAAGCGCCTGACCGCAATTGCACTCCCGGTCGGGTCGCAGAATCTTCACCAGGTTACGGATGGCCTCCTGCGCCAGCGCGGTGTTCTGGTTGAGGATGCGGATCACCATCTCGACCGTAACCGGTTCCTCACTGACATGCCAGACATCGTAATCGGTCACATGCGCCATCACGGCGTAACACATCTCGGCTTCGCGGGCCAGAAAAGCCTCCGGCGAGGTGGTCATACCGATGATGTCCATCCCCCAGGCGCGGAAGGTGTTGGACTCGGCTTTGGTAGAGAAACGCGGCCCTTCGATGGTGATGAAAGCGCCATCGCGGTGAACGATACCGCCGGCAGCCCGCGTGGCTTCGTAGAGCATGGCCGAGAGATCGGCACAAAACGGAGAGGCGACATCCACATGGGCGACCATCCCCTGGCCGAAAAAAGTGCGCCTGCGGTCTTTGGTGAAATCGAAAAGCTGATCGGGGATGACGATGTGACCAGGGGCGAAATCTTCCCGCAATGAGCCGCAGGCGCTCACACTGACAATGCGCTCCACTCCAAGCGACTTGAGGGCGTAGATATTGGCGCGGTAATTCACTTCGCTGGGAGTGATATGATGCCCAATGCCGTGACGGGCCAGAAAAGCAACGGTGATACCCTCCAGCTCCCCCACGACGATCGGTGCGCTCGGACTGCCAAAAGGGGTCTCAATCTCGTGTTCGCTGGTGTTTTGCAGGCCGGGCATACTGTACAGCCCGGAGCCGCCCAGCACGGCCAGTTTGGGTTGTCGCTCCATTACGATACACCTCCAGATCAGATCGTCTCCGGTGGCTCAAAAAAATCCAGATAATCGTCCAGATCGCGAACCTGCGTGGCGTCGGTCGGCCCGGTGTGCGCAGAAGAGGGGCGCAGGTTTTGCGCAATCAGATGATGATCCACCTCCCCTTTGCCGAAGATCAACGGCACACCGCCAATGGAAATCACATCCCCGCTTTGTAATTCGGCCTCCTGGATGCGCCTCCCATTGACCGAAGTGCCTACCGTAGAACCTAGGTCAACCAGGAAATACCGCTTCCCGACTCGGCGTATGTGGGCATGATAACGGGATACATGCGGATTCCCAATCACAATGTTGTTATCCCCTTTGCGGCCAATAGAGACCACCGGCCTGTCGAGCGCCACCACATAGACGCCGTCAACGATGAGGAAAGCCCTATCAGAGGTAGCAGACATAAGCATCAAGAATTGTCTGTCGAGGGATGGTCACTGCCGAGAACACGCAAGGCGATTTCGCCACAGCGAATTTTATCACCTTCCACAACAATAACGGCTTTTTCCACTCGTTCTGCGTTCAGGTAAGTGCCGTTGGTCGAACCCAGGTCTTCCAGCCACCAGTGCCCCTGTCGGAAGAACAAACGGGCGTGGCGCGCCGAGACGGTGGACGAATCCAGCCGGCAGAGATTTTGTGGCGCGCGCCCAATGGAAACCTCCGGCGCAGAAAAACGCCGGCGTGTTGTTTCGCCAGCCTGTAGAATTTCAAGATACAACGGCGAGATCCCCAAAGCGGGCTTGCGGCTTTGCAGGTCGCGCCAGATTGCCCAAAGCGCCACCCCCAAAAAAGCATAGAGCACAACGGTCAACACCAGACGCAGAAAAAGAAAAAGCCAGGCGCTCATAACAACGCCCCGCTCGCAGGATTCTCTTTTTTGGGCGAGGGAGCATTCAGCTCAGAGGTGGGAATTTTCTCCTGGCGCAGGGATTCATCCTGAGCATAAACCAACGGAATACCGGCCAGCGAAATCACGTCACCGGCCTGCAGGGCGCGCTGCTGGACGGCTTCGCCGTTCACATACGTACCGCCGGTTGATTGCAGGTCGAAGATGTAGTACGTGCCATCCTGCACGCGTAGCTGAGCATGATAGCGCGAAACGCGCGGGTCTCGAATCACCAGGTCATTGTCACTGCGTCGGCCAATGCTGACAACGGTCTGCTGAAGAGGGAAAACCTGGCTGCCGTTGACAATCAAAAACGCGTTCGCCGGCGGTTTGACTTTTTCGTGCTCCGCAAACTCCACTGCAACCGACTGCGTCTTCCCTTTCGCCTGCTCGCCGTCCCCTGCCACAACTCGCATTTCTCCCACCGGAATGGCGATATCGGGGACAATTCTGACCTCCGGCGCGGTGGCCACGGGAAGCGACTCCTGCCGCGCAATCCGCTCCAGAGCAGTGGCCAGATCGTCGCTGAAAGTCGGCTCACTCAGCAAGGCGCGATAATCTTTGGGATTCAGGTAAATGTGAAACAGCGCAGGAAACTCGACATCCTCCTCGCTGGCGTACTCCTGCAGCGCTGTCTTGATCTGTTGCGTAAACAAACGCTGATCCAGCGTGGCGGGGAACAGGCCGGCCAGCCGCTCCTCAATCAAAGATTGCAGGCGCGCTTCAATGGCATCCAGTTTTCTGGTTATCCTTCCCATTGGATTCCTCATGTTGTTCGCGAAATAGATTATAGAGAAGAACGCGCCGAAAGGCAAGGCCAAATTTTTCCACCTCATCCAAGCAGCGATCAATTCAAACCCGCGGATGGAATTTCTGGTATGTTTTGCCACAGGCTGTGCAGCGAGTGTCATTGTATAATTATGATGGCTCACCCAAAAAGTCGAACGCGCCGATGGAAACAACATCTTCCGGCTTCCGTGAGATCGAACACACCGCGGACTGGGAACTGCACATCTGGGCGCAGGATATGCCCGGCCTGCTGGAACAGTCCGCCCGCGGCATGTACGCGCTGATGGGCGCGCGCTCGGCGGAGGGCGAGCGCATCGCTCGCGAGTTCGAACTTCCTTTTTGGGATCGCGAATCCCTGCTGGTGGATTTTCTTTCCGAACTGCTCTTCCTTACCCTCGAGGAGAAAGTGCTCTTCGATGAATACCACCTGACGCTGGACGAAAATCGCCTGCGCGCCCGCGTGGTCGGCCTCCCGCTGGCCTCGCTGACCAAAGAGATCAAGGCGGTGACCTTCCACAACCTGAAAGTGCGCGAGACGGCGCGCGGGCTGGAGGCGAACGTGGTCTTTGACGTGTAGTGAGCCTGCGTGGGGCGGTTGGCCGCCAGCGGTCTGCATTGACGAGTACGACCGCAGACAGCTGACTATCGACCGCGGTC
>RFKO01000251.1 GCA_003694235.1 Anaerolineae bacterium | reverse complement strand
TGAACCAGATGACCGCCTCATAAGGCGCCAGCTGCTCCACGGCAGGCTCGTCATCCGAATTGGCGGTATCCCAGACAACATAATTCACCCCTAACGCATCCAAAGCCTGCGTGTATGCGGAGCGCACGTCCGGCCGGTTGTCGTCGTCATCCACAAGCACCACACCCACCGGCGCGCCGGTACGGAAAGCCGCCGGCGTCCCTGCAGACAGGCCACAACGGTTGCCGGCCAGCACCCGCCAATGGTAATCGGTGTTGTTCAGCAACCACTCCGATAGCGCGTACGTTGTCTCCGCGGTTTCGACGCTGAACACCACATTCTGGAAAGCGGCATCCGTGGCAATTTCCAGCCGGTAATATTCCGCCTGAGGCACTGCGTTCCAGTTGAAAACCGGCGTGATGGAAACATCCGCGCTGCCATCAGGCGGCGACACCAGCGTCGGCGCAAGCGGCGCCCCCTGATCGACCAGTAACGTCACCGTATCGCTATGCACCAGCGAGCCCGAGGTGCCCACAATCTCAAAATCATGGCGGCCTGCCGGTATGGCATCGGTTCCTCCCACGGCGAGCACGGCACTGCCTGGTGGCGCGACCGGATTGACGTCCAGAGAAACCACCGCCCCCTCCGGCAAACCGGCCGCTCCCAGGCTGACCGCTTCGGCAAAACCGGAGAGCGGTATCAGGTTGACATCAAAACGCGCTTCCTCGGGCGCGCAGACCTCTATCGTATCGGGCGCCGCGTCCACGCGAAAATCTGCGCCACAATAGAGTTTTGCCGCCTGCACCGCGGCCAGGGCATTAATCTCCCCCCAGCCGGTGGCATAGTTTGGCGTATGCGGCCCCTCACCTGTACCATCGTCGTAATCTATCGGGGTGGCCGTGCTCTGCATAATTGTCTCGGTAGCAGCGTACTCCCCTACCAGACAGGGAGCAGCATCCCACATCAGGGCGACCAGCCCTGAGACATGCGGCGCAGACATGGACGTTCCAGACATCAGCCGATAGCCGTCCCCCGTGCGATCCGCCGAGCGAATGTTTACGCCGGGGGCCACCACCTGCGGCTTGAGGTTGGGATATTCCCCCGGATTGATGGTATCGGGGTCGTCGGTCGGGCCCCAGTTGGAGTGCGGGGCGTATTGTCCATCCGCCGTGCCGGTCGAGCCCACGGCGGTCACATTGGCATAGCGCGCCGGGTTGCCCACCGTGTTCAGTCCCGGCGGAGCATCATAACCACAGGCCACGTTGTTGCCAACGGAAAACACCGGATAGATGCCCGCCGCCAGCCAGGCGTCCACCATCCCCTTGTACCAGGTATCCAGATACTGATTGCAATCCCCCCATGAGTTGTTGATAATATGCGGCCTTTTTGACGGATCGGGGTTTTGATGATTGAGGTCCCAGGGCGCCAGCAAAAATTGACCACACTCCAGCAATTCGCTGTCGTTGCCTTCAAACGCCTGACAGGCGATCCACTGTGCGCCGGGCGCCATGCCGATGCCGCCACTGCCCACCATGATGCCCATCGTGTGCGAACCGTGGCCGTGCCAGTCGTTAGGGACGAGGTCGCTGCCTCCCAACGCCGGATCCCACCAGTTGTAGTTATGATCAAAGTTTCCATCTCCCAGATTGCCGCGATACGAACCAACCAGCGCCGGATGCGTGTAATTCACGCCGGTATCGATGTTCGCTACCACGATCCCGCTGCCATCATACCCCAGCGCCCACACCTGATCCGCGCCCAGGTGCGCGATATTGGGTTCCACAGCGGTGACCGTCGCCGCGGGCAGATTGACCTCCGGCTCAATCAATTGCGGCTGCCGGCGAGCACGCAAGGAATCGATTTCCACAAAGCTCAACAAACCGTTGAACGTTTCCTGGTCGGATGAATTGACCAGAATTGAATTGTTGATCCAGAAGGATTCGTAACTTACCCCGCGCGCGTCAAGATAAGCGCGCACACGTTGCTGGCTCTGTTCCGCGTTGGTCTGTAAAAGGTTGACCACGAACCGACCGCGCGCTTCCCAATCCAACTGATAAGCCAGCGAGAAATCCGGCCGGGCGCGAAACTGAATCATGTAACCGGCCTGCTGTTCGGCCAGGAACTGCGCCTGAAGCTCCGGCTCGACCACCGGCTGGGATGGCGGCGGTTCACTTTGCGGCTGCGGAGTAGGTTGCTCTTGCGAAAACGGCGCTGCCCAGGCAGCATGCGGACGCAATATCCCCACCCCGGCCAGCACAGCCGGCAAAACAAGGGCGATAAAAGCGACAATACGGAAGGTTTTCATGCCTGTTTCGCCCCCATTCGATGCAACAGGAGGGCGGTCGGTTATAATTCTACCAGAAGACCGCGGATGACGGACGACGGACAACAGACCGCAGGCCGCGGCCCATCACCAGAACGGGAAGGAACACCATGCAAACACTTGTCCTCGGCGCGACCGGCTTCATCGGCGGACACATCGCCAAAGAGGCTCTAGAACAGGGCTGGAAGGTGCGCGCCCTGCGACGTACCCCCGCCAGCGTCGGCCACCTGAACGGCCTGCCGGTGGAATGGGTGCCCGGAGATCTGAACGACACCGCCTCGCTGGCGGCGGCCATGCAGGATGTCGATACGGTCTTCCACGCGGCGGCCTACTACCCAACCGACAGCAACCCCCGCAAAGTACCGGCGCAGGTGAGACAGGCGCGGCAGGAAATCGCAAACGTATTGAATGCCGCACGGCAGGCGGGCGTGCGGCGGCTGATCTACACTTCCAGCCTGTCCACCATTGGGCAGCCACCCGCAAACGCAAACCGCCTGGCCGACGAGCGAGATGTTTACCAACCGGGCTCGCTGGCGAAGAGCGGTTACTACGAGGCCAAAATCGTCATGGAGCAGGCTGTGCTGCAGGCCGCCGACGACTGGCTGGACGCGGTGGTGCTGTGCCCCACGGCGGTTTTCGGCCCCGGCGACGTGCATCTGAGCATCGGCGGACTGCTGATCGCCGTGGCGCGCGGCCTCGCCATCGCCTGGCTGCCGGGCGAGATCAACGTGGTGGACGTGCGGGATGTGGCCGCGGCGCACATCGCCGCGGTGGAACATGGCCGCCGCGGGGAGCGTTACATCATCGGCGGGCACAACTACACCGTGCGGCAGGCGCTGGAAATCGCCGCCCGCGTCGCCGGGGTACGCCCGCCTCGCTTTGGCATCCCCATGGCGGCGATCAAAGCGCTGATCGCCCTGGGCGATACCCTGCCCTTCCTGCCGCTACCCGCCAATCACCTGCGCGCCCTGCCCCTCTGGCAGGGGTACAACACTGCCAAAGCGCAGCGCGAACTCGGCCTGTCCCCACGTCCCTTCGAAGAAACCGTGCGCGACGCCCTGGCCTGGTTTCGGGAGCACGGGTATTTGTGACGACGGACGGCAGACGACAGACGACGGACGACAGACAACGGACCACTGACCACGCGACCACTCCGACCAATCAGACCACCCCGACCAATCAGACCTAACAGACCTAACAGGCCTAACAGACCAATCCGACCAAT
>RFKO01000250.1 GCA_003694235.1 Anaerolineae bacterium | reverse complement strand
TCCTTTTCCGCCGCCTGGGGCTCGAAGCTCGCCAGCACCCGTTCCACCAGAGAGCACAAATCCACTTCCACGCGCTCCAGCCGGAGTTGACCGGCGTCGGCCAGCGCCAGCGTGCGCAGGTCTTCCACCAAGCGGGCCAGCAGGTGATTCTGCTCCACCACCGGCAGCAGATTCTCCGGGGTGAGGTCATACACCCCATCCTGCAGCGCTTCCAGATGGGCGCGCTGCACGGCGAGCGGGGTGCGCAGTTCGTGGGCGATGTCGGCCGTGAGGGCGCGGCGGCGGGCTTCGGCCTGTTGCAGCGATTCTGCCATCTGGTTGAAGGTTTGCCCCAGTATGCCGATCTCATCACCGCCACGCACCTGCACCCGTTGAGAGAGATCACCCTGCGCCAGCTGACGGGCGGCGGCTGTCAACTGACGGATGGGACGCATCAGCGTCTCAGCCAGCAAAAAAGCCAACACCAGCGCCACTCCCACGGTGATCAGCGCGACCGGCAGGGCTGCCTGATTCAGACGCTCCAGCAATTGCTCGCCCCACGCCGGGGGCAAAGACATCATCCCTTCCGGCAGCAAATACCCCACCACTGCGCCGTTCACCTGCAGCGCGATGGCGGCATCCTCATCCAGAGGAGCGGCAGGCCGCTGGCCTCGATTGTCGAAAATCGGATTGCCCTGCGCGTCGAACAGCGTGAGGTGTTGTCCCATGCCGCGCCCTCCCATGCGCGGGCCGGCGGGCGGGCTGGCCTCGAACAGGCGCTCGCTTCCCTGCCAGGTGCCGTATTGCCGATAGTGATTCTCCAGATCGCTCACCAGGCGTTCAACCCCCTGCGCGCCGCCGCGGTACATGAAGTTCTCCACCGCGTGAGCGGTGTTGAGGCGCGCACCCAGCACCATCCCGACGATGGCGATGAGAGCGATCAGAGCGAAGGCGAGGAAAAGTCGCAGGCGCATGAGGAGGGTGTGAATGGGTAATTGGGTGAATGGGTAATTGGGTGATTGGGTGATTGAGTAACCAGTTACCCAGTCACCCAGTTACCTAATCACCTGATCACCCACTCATCCTATACCCCACGCCGAACACCGTCTCGATGTAGCGCGGGTGTTTGGGATCGGGTTCGAGTTTGGCGCGCAGATTCTTGATATGCGCGTCGATGGTGCGTTCGTAACCGGCGAATGCAGCGCCCTGTACGGCATCGAGCAATTGCATACGGGTGAACACTCTACCGGGTTGAGCAGCCAGAGTCGCCAATAGTTTGAATTCGGTGGGAGTGAGGGAGATTTCATCCTGACCGCGATGGACGGTGAAAGCGTCCAGGTCAATCACCAAGTCTGCCAGGCGCAGGATACGGTCGGACGGTGCGCTCTCCTGGCTGCGCCGCAGCACGGCACGCACTTTGGCCACCACCACACGGGGCGAGAACGGCTTGGTGATATAGTCATCCGCGCCCAGTTCCAGCCCCACCAACTGATCGGTCTCTTCCACGCGGGCGGTGATCATGATGATGGGCGTATCGGCGCGGCGGCGGATTTCGCGGGCCACATCCAGGCCATCCATGCCCGGCAGGTTAAGGTCAAGCAATACCAGGTCGGGGCGCTCGCGTTCCCACAGTTCAAAGCCGCTGTCGCCGCGGTAAGCGGTCAGCACCTCGAAGCCGGCCTTGCGCAGGTAATCGCGCAGCACGCGCACCAGTTCGGGTTCGTCTTCGATGATCAGGATTTGGTTCATTGGTTCATCGGTGCATCAGTGCATTGGTTCGTGGTGGATTATAACGCAAGAAGGGCTGCCCAATCGGAGATTGAGCAGCCCGACAGACTGTGCGCCTTACTCAGGGCTGGTTGGAGCCACCGGGGCCGCCAAATCCGCGCCCACCCGGACGAAAGCCGCGGTGAGGGCCATTGCCGTCACAGTTCCCCTGGCCAGGGCCGAAGCCCTGAGCGGCCATCTGATCCCAATGAGCCTGTATGGCGTCCGCCTGCTCCTGCGTGATCAGCCCATCGGCCACGGCCTGCTCCAGGGCAGCCTTGCGAGCATCGCTCATCAGAGCGGCGAACGCTTCCTGCGAAAGCCCCTGCTCCTGAGCAATGTCCCAGGCTGTTTTGCCTTCAGCGCGGGCGGCTTGCAGGTCTTCCACGCTGATACCCAGCGCGTCGGCAATGGCAGCCTCCATCACATCATGCAGCGGACCTTCCTGGCCGCCGAAGCGACCTCCTGGGCCGTGCCCGCCGAAGGGTGGGGCAGGCGGGGTGGCTTCCTGAGCGTAGGCATTGTGGACTGCGCCAAACGTCAGGGCCATCACCCCAACAGCAACAAGTAAAATCAAGGTTTTCTTCATCGGTCATACTCCTTATGTCGATTTTCGCCAGCCCGCCGTGAAGCATTGGGCCGGCGTTGATTGTCTAAAGAATAACGCTGCCCTGTGAAGAAGTTGTGAAGGAGATTCGCACAATTCGTGAAGATTTTGCGGTAGTATTTAAGAGACCGCAGACTGCAGACCGCAGACCGTCGACCACGGATTGTAGACTATGGACAACAAGCGCCGGTCTACCGTCCACCGTCTATCGTCCGCGGTCAGCGGTCTGTCGTCAGTCGTCTGCGGTCAACTATCCGCCGTCTTCCAGAACATGCACAAAACCAAAGAGAGGGCAACCATGCAACCCATCACCGTCAATCCCAACATCCTGGAAATGGAATACGCAGTACGCGGGCCAATTCCGCAACGCGCCGCTGAGATGAAACGCCAGGGGCGGGCGATCATCCCCTGCAACATCGGCAACCCGCAGGCGCTGGGGCAATCGCCGCTGACCTACTTCCGGCAGGTGCTCAGCCTGGTGGAGAATCCAGCCCTGATCGAGCGCGAGCGCGCCCTGAGAGATGTATTCGAAGAAACACCGGGAAGCCCGTTGACCGAAAACGACCTGCTCCACGAATACATCCTGGAGGTCAGCGAGCGCATCCTGCGCCTGAGCGGCACGGGCACCGGCGCGTACACCGAGAGCAAGGGGTTTGCCTTCGTGCGCCAGGCAATCGCCGATTTCATCAACCGGCGCGACGGCTTCCAGGGCGATCTGCGCGCCGACCCCGAACATATCTTCCTGACCGACGGCGCCAGCGACGCCGCCAAGCGCGTGCTCAACCTGCTGATCGCCAGCCCCAACGATGGGGTGATGATTCCCATCCCACAATACCCGCTTTATTCGGCCTCGATCAAGATGTTCGGCGGCGTACAGGTGAACTACTACCCGGACGAAGAGAACGATTGGGCGCTGGAGCGGGAAGAACTGGAACGCGCCTATCATCAAGCCGCCCGTCAGGGAGTGAACGTGCGCGCCATTGTGGTGATCAACCCCGGCAATCCCACCGGCGCGGTGCTGGACGAGCGCAGCATCGCCGAGGTGATCGACTTCGCCGCGGCGCACGATCTGGCCATCATCGCCGACGAGGTCTATCAAGACAACACTTACGGCGAGGAATTCGTCTCCTTCGCTCGCGTTTTGGGCGACCGTCCACTGCTCCTGTTCAGCCTGCACAGTATCTCGAAAGGGTTCTTCGGCGAGTGCGGTCACCGCGGCGGCTACCTGGAAGTGCGCAACCCGCCGCAGGTGTCCGGCAGCGATGCCAACCTGCTGGACGTGCTGCTCAAGCAGGCCTCGGTGGGGTTGTGCTCCAACACCGCTGGACAGATCCTCACCTACCTGATGGTTTCTCAACCGGAGGAGGACAATCCGGTCGGTCGCCTGTTCCGCCAGGAGAAAGAACGTATTTTGGGAGAACTGTACGCGAAGGCCAGCATGATCCGCGCCGCCTTCGACGAAATGGAGGGCATGCAATGCTTCGGCAAAACCGGCGCGATGTACCTGTTCCCCAGGTTGAACAAACTCCCC
>RFKO01000249.1 GCA_003694235.1 Anaerolineae bacterium | reverse complement strand
GTGGGCGTGGGCGTGGAGGTCGCCGTCGCGGTTGGGGCGGGAGGCGTCAAAGCCACATCGCAGGCTGTCAGCAGCAGGAGGCAGAGGATGAGCAGGCGTTTCATGGATGGGATTATACCCGTTGCAGGCAAAGTGCTCAGGCCGCTGGTACAATACAGACGAAAATCAACTTCTCGCCTCGGCCAGTCAATCTGTGGAGCGGTTTGCCGCCGGGGCAGAGCAAATGCTTGAGCAGGAGGCTGAAAGATGTCACCGATGTTCGTCCCCGGGCCGGTGGATGTGGATGCGGAAATCCTTCAGGCCCAGACCCGTCCCATGCTGCCGCATCGCAGCAAGGAATACGAGGAAATCTTTCATCGCGCCGAGAACAAGGCGCGGCGCTTGTTCGGTACGCAGTATCGTGTCTTCATCAGCACATCTTCGGGCACTGGCTTGCAGGAGGCGGCCGTGCGCAACTTCGCCCGCGAGCGTGTGCTTGCCTGCGTCAACGGGGCGTTCGGGGGGCGCTGGCATGATGTGGCCGTCAGCAATGGCAAGCAGGTGGTGCGCCTGGAGTTCGAGTGGAATCAACCGGTTGACCCACAGGCTGTGGCGGAGGCGCTGCGCGCCCAACCGTCCGAGATCGTGACCGTGGTGCAAAACGAGACCTCCACCGGGCTGCAAAATCCGGTGGATGAGATCGCCGCCGCGGTGCGCGCGGTCAGCCCGGAGACGCTGGTGTGCGTGGATGCGGTCTCCTCGCTGGGCGGCGCGCCGATGGAGATGGACGCCTGGGGGCTGGATTTTGTGTTGACCTCCTCACAGAAGGCGCTTGCGCTACCGCCAGGCCTGGCCTTGGGAGCGACCGCCGACCGCGCTTTGGAGAAGGCCGAACAGGTGCCCGACCGCGGCTGGTACTTCGACCTGGTGCGGCTGGAAAAATCGCGCCTCAAGAATTCCACCCCGGCCACCTCGGCGGTTTCGCTGGTGTACGCGCTGGATGCGCAACTCGACCGTATCCTGGTCGAGGGGTTGCAGAACCGCTTTGTCCGCTATCAGCGCATGGCCGAGCGCGTGCGCGAGTGGGCGCTGGCGCGCGGTTTTGAACTCTATGCGCCTGAAGGATACCGTTCGCGCACGGTGACCACGGTGGTCAACACTCGGGGGATGGACATCGCGGCTCTCAACGCTTTTCTGCTGCCGCGCGGCATGCGGATCGCCAACGGTTACGGCCCGTTGAAGGACAAGACTTTTCGCATCGCGCACATGGGCGAACTCACGCTCGACGACATCGAGACCTTGCTGGCGTCTATTGATGAGTTCCTGGCCACCGGCTGAACCATGACCGCGGAGCATGTGCTCACCCTGACCACGCCGATCTACGGCGGCGAGACGCTGGGGCGTTTGCCGGATGGACGCGCCGTCTTCGTTCCCTTCACTTTGCCGGGAGAGAAGGTGCGTCTTCGTCTGGTGGAGGAGAAACCGCGCTACGCCCGCGCCGCGCTGGTCGAAATATTGGAGGCGAGCGCCGGACGTGAGACGCCGCGCTGCCGTCATTACGGTGAATGCGGCGGCTGTCACTATCAGCATATCGCCTACGCGCGTCAGGTGGAGATCAAGACGGAAGTCTTGCGCGATCAACTGCAGCGCATCGGTAAGCAGGTTGACCCGCCGGTGCGGCCGATGGTGCCCTGCCCACACCCCTGGAATTACCGCAATCATGTGCAGTTTCACCTCACAGAAGCGGGCAGGCCGGGCTTTGTGGCCGTCGATGGTGAAGGCGTGCTCCCGATCGGCGAGTGTCATTTGCCGGAGGAGAGCATCAATCGCCTGTGGCCTGCGCTGGATATCGAGCAGGTCCCCGGTCTGCGACGGGTGGCTTTGCGCGCCGGCGCGCAGGGGGATATGATGCTGGTGCTGGAATCCGATGATCCGCGGCCGGTGGCGCTGGAGCTGGAAGCCTCGCTCTCGGTGGTGCATTTGGGGCCGGGAGGCGCGCTGGTGCTGGCGGGCGACGACCATCTGGTCATGGAGGTGCACGGGCGGGCTTTTCGCGTCTCGGCGGGGTCTTTTTTCCAGGTCAACACTGTGATGGCGGAGGCGATGGTCACCCATCTGTTGGAGAATCTGGCTCTCTCTCCGGCGGATACGTTGTTGGATGTGTACTGTGGAGTGGGGTTGTTCAGCGCCTTCCTGGCGCCGCGGGTTGGACGTCTGATCGGCGTGGAGGCATCGCCTTATGCCGCCGAGGATTTCGCCGTCAATCTGGACGAGTTCGATCACGTTGAACTGTACGAAGCGCCGGCAGAGACGGTGCTTCCCTCGCTGGACGTGCGCCCGGACGTGATTCTGGTGGACCCGCCGCGCGCCGGCCTGGCGAAAGCGGTGCGCGAGGCTATTCTGCGCCTGCGCCCGCGCGCGCTGGTTTATGTCTCGTGCGATCCGGCCACGCTGGCGCGCGATGCCGCCCGCCTGTCCGCAGGCGGCTACCGCCTGGCGCATATCACCCCCTTCGACCTTTTCCCGCAGACGTACCACATCGAAAGCGTCAGCCTGTGGTATAGGGCTGACGATTGAACAACTGGAGAAAAGAAATGAGCAGACGAAGAAAGAGAAAATACAAAAGCCAGGAGCAGAAACTTTCCTCCGTGAGGGCGGGGCGCGGTTTCGATGAAATTATCACCATCGCTGAAGATTACCTGATCGAGGAGGATGCCGCCGGCGTGCTTGCCACGCTTGAACAGCTGACACCGCAACAGCAAGCACGGCCTTATGCCCTGTATTTGCGCGGCATGGCCGAGGCGATTTCGGGGCAAACGCTACAGGCTGTTTTCGATTTGCAAAAGGCGTCTTTGCGGTTGTCCGATTTCCCTCCCGTGTTCATGAATCTGGCGTTTGCCTGTGTGCACATGGGATGGATCCGGATGGGATGGTATTACGCCGAGCAATATCTGCGGCGCAAACCAAAAGACCCAGAGGCAGAGAGGATGGCCGAGGAGATGATTGCGCTGGCGCAGGATGTCCTTCTGGGCGAGGCGGAAAAGCTGGGCGTGACACTTGAACGGATGAAGAAGGCCGCTTTCGCTCATGAGCGCGCCCAACTCGCTCTCCAGCAGAAACGTTACCGCCAGGTGTTGAGCGAGACCCAAAAGGCCATCCGGCAGATCTCCCATTGGGTGCAGCCGCGCAACAACCGCAC
>RFKO01000248.1 GCA_003694235.1 Anaerolineae bacterium | reverse complement strand
GTCTCGCTGGGAGGCGGCGTGTTGCTCGGCGTAGGGGTATCGCTGGGGGTGGGCGTAGGCGTGCGGGTGGGGATCGGCGTGGGCGTGATGAGAATCTGCGCCGGATAGAGTTCCAGCATGGCCGTCTGCCAGTCCAGGCCGCCGGTCTGCACGAACTGATTGAACCGCGCCGCGCTGTACACCGAGCGCCAGTTGCTGCGCGCCGGCAAACGCTGCCAGCCAAAAAGCTCCGCCAGGCGGGTGAGATCCACCCAGTACCCCGCCGGAACCCCGGCAGCCAGCTGACCTCCCTGCTCGTAGGACTGCGGATCGGCCTGGAAGCGGGCGCTGAAATCCCAGGGCAGAGCATGCAGCGGCATACCCTGCGATCCATCCTGAAAGCGCGCCCGCAGATAAAGACGCCAGTACGTCTGCGGGCCGTAATCCTCGCGCACCACCGTCATCCAGCCTGCATGTACGGGCAGGGCGCTGACGGCAAACGCCCGACCGGTGTACAGCCAGTCCTGCTCATAGCCCGGCGGCAGCGGGATGGTGAGCGGCACATAGGCATTTTCCAGCGTACCCAGCGCGTCCCAGCCAGCCTGATGGGAGACCGCCTGCCGCAAAGCGTTGAACGAGGCCACCACCTGATTGTGCAATTCCGCATAGGGTGCTTCCACGCCCGGCAATTCAACCAGACCCTGCCGCTGGCCAGGGGCATCCTGAGCAGCGGACGCGCCCTGCCACAAGGGTGTAGGCGCCGGCCCCGGCGTCTCCCCCAAGGCGTTGCGCAACGCCGGGGGCAGCCAGAGCGCACCGGCAACCCGGTCTTCCAACGCCAGCGGCGGCAAGGAGAGCGTCTGCATATCCGCGCTTGCGTACGAGAGCAGATAGGTCTGCCCTGGTTCATCCAGAAAGGCGAAAAAGGCGTCTCCTGCCCCTCCCCACACCGGCAGATCGCCACTCGTCAAGCGGCGCGGCGGCTTCTCCGGCAAGCGCGCATCCCACACATACACCTGATGAAAGCCGAAGCGATCCACGCCTCCCCAGGCCAGGTAGCGCCCATCCGGCGACCAGGAGGGGTGATACGCCCGCATCTGCTCCGGATTCGGCAGCGGGGTAAAGCGGTCTTCACCGCTCTTATCCAGTTCGGCCAGCCAGATTTCCTCGCGCCCTGCGCGCGTGGAGACAAAAGCAATGCGCCGCCCGGCCGGGTCCCAGGCGGGGGCATAATCAGCCGCCTGCGAATCCGTCAGACGCAGCGGGTCGCCCCCCTCCACCGACTGGATAAAAATATCCAGGCTGTTGTCGAAATACATCTCGTACGCCAGCCACAAGCCGTCCGGCGACCAGGTAGGGGAGGCTTTGAAGGCCGGGTTACTCGTCAAACGCTGCTGTTGACCGCTGGTCAGGTCCCAGAGGTAAATCTGCCACTCGCCTGAGCGATTGGAGGCATAAGCCAGCCAGCGTCTATCCGGGCTGAGGGCAGGAGTGATGTCATTGCCCGGCCCGCTGGTGACGCGCGTCAGGGCGTTTTCCCCCTCTGCGGGGAAGGGGCGATAGACGAACAAATGCGTATCCAGCCCTTCCCACATAGCGAACAGGATAGCCCCCGCCAGGTCGGAATCGGAAACATCGGCCGCGGGGGTGATCTCCACCGCCCTGGCCGTGGCCGTCGGTGAGGAGGTCGCCGAGGGAGCAGGCGTGGCGTCCACCTGCCAGAAGACCAGGCGCGCCCGCATCACCGGCCAGGCCATCACGCCCAGCAAGAAGATCGCCGCCAGCATCAAAAAGAACGTGAGCGGCGAGAGCATCACGCGCAGGCGGCGGCGTTTCTTCTCCGGTTGCTTTTCTTGAGAGGGCGGAACGGACATGGCGAAATTGTAGCACGGAATGGAGGTTTACTCGAACTGGCGCAGCCAGCGCGGCAGGTGAGGCTTGATGCGCGCGCCGACACGTTTCCCCCAGCCCAGTGGAAAACCATCCACAGCCAGCATCAACCAGCCCTCCGCCCCCTCGGCGGAGATGACCTCGCCGCGCAGAAACCGCCCCAGGCGAGGATCATCCCGCGCCAGCGCGAGGTGACGGCGGAACTGCTCCAGCGGTTTCCCCATCGCCAGCGCGTGGGCCGGCTCAAAGCGGTTCTTGCGCGCCGTACCCAGCCACCAGCCCCAGTGGATCACGCGCAAACCACGCAAGGAGGGGCAATGCGGCGGCAGGCGATAAAGCCGCGAGCCAAAAAGCCCGATGCGCTCCTCATCCGGCAAGGCAGCCAACACCTGAGCGGCAAAGGCGTGCCAGTGCTTCTGTACCTCCCGGGGCAGGGTGACCGCCTGCGGAGGAAGCGAAGGCGAGGGCGCTTCCGTCTCTGTGCTGCGCCTCAGCAGGGCGATGAAATGCCCCTCCCCCGGGGCGCGATGCGGCCAGAGGCGCACCGCGCTCGCCAGCGATGGCGCGGCCGCATCCACCCACTCCGGCCGGGCGGGTGCAAAGCCGGGTTGCAACGGCGGACTTTCCAGTTCATAGTCCGGATGCGCCTCCAGAAAACGAGCCAGCGTGCCTTCGTTCTCCTGCGGCGCGAAAGTGCAGGTGGCATACACCAGCAGGCCTCCCGGCCGCACCAGGCGAGCAGCCTGATGCAGGATGGCATCCTGCCGGCGGGCACAGCTGAGCACCAACGTCGGTGACCATTCGCGGCGCGCCTGCGGGTCTTTGCGAAACATCCCCTCGCCGGAACAGGGCGCATCCACCACAACCCGGTCGAAATACGCGCCGAAGTGAGCCGCCAGGCGATCGGGAGTTTCATTCAGCACCACGGCGTTGGTGGCCCCCCAGCGTTCCAGGTTGCGCGCCAGGGTGTGCACGCGCCGCGGGTGAAGGTCGTTGGCCACCAGCAGGCCGCGCCCCTGCATCAAAGCAGCCAGATGGGTGGCCTTACCGCCGGGGGCGGCCGCCAGATCGAGCACGCGCTCGCCGGGGCGCGGAGAGGTCAACGCTGCCACGGCCATCGCCGACGGGTCTTGCAGATAATACAAACCGGCGGTGTGATAGACATGCTTGCCCGGCCGCTCATCCGGCGGGACGAGGAAACCGGCCGGCGCCCACGGGATGGGCTGCAAAGAGAAAGGGGACAACGCCTCGAAACGCTGCGGGGTGAGCTTCAAGGTGTTGACGCGCAGCCCCACCGTCGGCGGTTGCTGATAAGTGGCCAGAAAGTCGGCGCTCTCCTCCCCCAGCAAATTCTGCATCCGGGCGACGAACTCAGGCGGCAAGTCCATCAGACGCGTTCAGGGCAATGTAAAAACCGCCTGAGCCGAATCGACAACCATACGCTGCGGCGGAACCGGAGGACGGTCTTCGTCCTCCAGCACGGTCTCAATGTCCGGCAGGTAGTAAATTTCGGCCAGCACGGTGAACTCCCCCTGCAACTCGGCGGGGCGCAAGTGCAGATTGATCTCGATGTGGGGCGTCATGGCTTCAACGATGCTGGCGCTGGCGACCAGCGCACCGGCAGCATCGCGAATCTCAACCTGACCGCTGGGGCGTTTGAGGAAAGGCGTGACTTCCAGATTGACCTTGACGCGGCGGCCATCTTCCCACGGTCGGGCCTGTATCTCGCGTATGCGCACTTCTTCCGGCGGCAACGGCTTCTCAGATGGATCGGCAAAGAAAATTTCCATACCGGAAATTGTAACGCGCCCCCACCCGGCTGGGAAGCACGAGAGTCAAATCTCCCAGGCGTAATGCACCAGAAATGCGATAAACGGCTGACCGTTCACATACTCGATCCCCACCGCCCAGGTCGCCCAATCGAACTCCATATCTGCCGGAGCGGGACGATACAGCGCGTAGTAGTTGACCGCCGCGTACTCCGGCGGCCAGATTTTCAGCCCCGCCGAGGGGCCGCTGCCGCTTTCCAGGTCGTTGCAATAACGCTCGAACTCGCCCCCCAAGACATCATCCAGCAGGGGCAGAATGACCTGAGCAAAACTGCCCTGCACCGGCAGACCGCTGCCATCCTGCACGCCCCAGGCGTAAACGCGCCCCTCGGCGAACAAATCGGCGACCTCCTGCGGAGAGAATTGGACGGCGGGATTCCACCAGCTGATGCGCACCGTCAACCCATGCGCGGGGCTGACCAGAGCCTGCAGGGCATCGCCATCGCGGTGTTGCACCGCGGCGGAGAAGCGGTGCAGCAGTTCGGCC
>RFKO01000247.1 GCA_003694235.1 Anaerolineae bacterium | reverse complement strand
GGAGGAAGACATGGATCGCCAACAAGTCATCCAATTGCTTGAGAGCGCCCGCTGGTACGACCTCACCCAGCCGCTGAGCATCTTCACGCCGCCGTTCCCTGGCGAGATGCCTCTGCAGGTGCACTTTTTCAAACGGCTGACCGGTGCCTGGGGAGGCGGTCAGGGCGCGAATGGGCAACTGATTGAGTGGAGCAACAACACCGGCACGCACCTGGTTGGGCCGCGCGCTTTCCACTCCGGCGAGCGCGCCATCGCCGATATTCCTCTGACCGACCTGTGCGGCGAAGGCGTGGTGGTGGACATCCCCTACGCGGTGGAAGATTACGGGCTGTACACCCCGGAGATGATCACGGAGCGCGCCCAGGTCAAGAAGGGCGACATCCTGATCATCAACACCGGTTATCACAAGTATGCCTGGGATCAGCCGGATGTCCCCAATCCGAAGGCGCAGGGCGGCGTCGAGAACAAGGAGTTCGGCTACTATCTGCGTCACCCCGGCCCCTCACCGGAATTCTTCGAGTGGGCGCTGGAGATGGAGTTGAAAGTCATCGGTGTGGACTGCGGCTGCGCCGAGCACCCGATGAACACCAACCTGCGCTATATGCACGCCCGTGAATTCGAGAAGGCCGAAGCCAAGCTGAAGGCCAAATACGGCAAGACGTGGGATGAGATGTTCCCGCCAGAGTGGTATCACAAGCTGACGCATATCACCATGCCCAAGGCGGGGTTGCTGCTGGCCGAATCACTGGGCGGGCAGATCGATGAGCTGAGTAACCAGCGCGCCTGGATCATGATCCAACCGATCCCCTTTATGGAGGTGGAGTCGGCCTGGAGCCGGGTGGTGGCTTTGCAGGCGCCTGAGGGGATGGATGAGCAGGAATTCTTCGATGCCATGCATCAGGTGGAGATGCTTGACATGACCCTGCCTTTCAGCGTGCAGACGCCGCAGTGGGCCAATTACGAACCGTTGAGCATCAAATACACCAAGCGCGTCGGCGGTCAGTACTTCGGGCTGGGGCGCAATAACGCCCACTGCCGCGCCAGCTTCCACCTGGCCACGCACATGGATGGCGAGAAGCACTTCTACGCCTCCGGCCGGACGATTGGCGAAATGCCCTTCGAGACCTGGTTCGGCCCCGGTGCGGTGGCGGATATCTCCGAGTTCGTCAGCGATACCAGCGTGTACACACCGGAGATGATCGAGAGCGTGGTGGAAGTGCGCGAGGGCGATATCCTGGTGATCAAGACCGGTTATCATAAATACGGCTGGAACAGCCCGGACTCCGACGAGTTCCGCTACATGATCCGCCATCCTGGCCCCTCGCCCGACTTCGCCGAATGGTGCCTCAAGAAGAAGATCAAATGGCTGGCGGTGGACTGCGTGGCGATGGAGCATCCGATGAACACCATCCAGCGCATCTGGCACCCCAAGACATTCGAAGAGGCCAATCAAAAGCTGATCGAGCAGTATGGCGCCGATTGGGATACCGTCTATCCACTGGACAAATACTACCAGGACATGCACCTCAACCTGTTCCCCAAGGGTATCATCCACGCTGAGAATCTGGGGAAAGACCTGGCGCATATGGACAGCGGGCGCTACTTCATCGGTTGCTTTGTGCAAAAAGGCATGGAACTGGCTTCCTGCTGGGCGCGCTTTGTCGCTTTCAAGGAGCGTGAGTGAGAGCGAGACTTCCGATGGCTGATGGCCTATGATCCTCGTCACCGGCGCCGCGGGCAAAACCGGTCTCGCAATCCTGCGCGCTCTGTCGAAGTGCGAAACGGCGGTACGGGCGTTTGTGCGAAACGAGCGACAGAGCGAGAGCGTCCTGGCTGCGGGAGCCAGCCAATGGGTGGCTGGAGACCTGCGCGACCCCGCGGCGCTGGAAGCGGCCCTGTCTGGTGTGCAGAAGGTGTATCATATCTGCCCCAACATGCACCCCGACGAGGTCGTCATTGGTCGTCTAATGCTCGAAGCGGCGCGGCAGGCTGGTGTGGAGCACTTCGTTTACCATTCGGTGCTGCACCCGCAGACCGAAAAAATGCCGCACCACTGGAACAAACTGCGCGTCGAAGAACTGGTGCTGGAATCCGGTTTGCCCTTTACCATCTTGCAGCCGACAGCCTACGTGCAAAACTTGCTGGCTTACCGGCAGCAGGTCTGTTCGCAAGGTGTGTACGCCGTGCCGTACAGCGGCGACGCCGCCCTTTCGCTGGTTGATCTGCTCGATGTCGCCGCAGCCGCCGTGAAGGTCTTGCAGGAGGATGGGCACATCGGCGCCACTTACGAACTGGTCGGCACCATGCCGCTGACAGGCAAGCAGATCGCAGCCATGCTTTCCCGCCTCCTGGGTCGGCCTGTGCGCTTCGAAAGGCTCTCCGCAGCGGAGTGGCGGCTTCAGGCCGAGCGGCAGGGGTTGCGGGGCTATGCGCTGGATGCTCTCTTGAAAATGTTTGCCTATTATGATCGCTACGGCCTGGTCGGTAATCCGATGGTGCTGGGCGCGCTGCTGGAGAGAAAACCGACCTCGCTGGAAGCGTTTCTGCGGCGCGAATTCGTTGCTACAATTGAGAGGCAAGGAGAAGAGTTATGAAGCCACCTCCCTTTGAATACTTTGCCCCCGCCTCGCTGGATGAAGCGCTGGCGTTAATGGCCGAGCACGGCTGGGATGCCAAGCCGCTTGCGGGAGGGCAGAGTTTGATTCCTATGATGAATTTCCGGCTGGCGCAGCCAGAGGTACTGGTGGACCTCAATCCGGTGGGCGAGCTGGCGTACATTCGTCCGGCCGACGATGGTGGCGTGCTGATCGGCGCGATGACACGGCATAAGGTCGTACAATTCGACGAACTGATTGCCGAGCGGGCGCCGTTGGTGCACGATGCCATGCCGCGCATCGCCACACACCAGGTGCGCAACCGCGGCACGTTTGGCGGCAGCCTGGCGCACGCCGACCCGGCAGCCGAACTGGTATCCATCAGTCTGACGCTGAACGCCCGCTTGAAGCTGCAAAGCGCCTCGGGCGAACGATGGGTCGCGGCGGAAGATTTCTTCCTGGGCCTGTTCACCACTGCGCTGGAGCCGGAAGAAATACTGACGGAAATCCACCTGCCGCCGATGCCGGGCCGCAGCGGATGGTCGTTGCAAGAGGTGGCGCGCCGTCCCCACGATTTTGCTCTGATGGGCGTGGCGGCGGTGGTGACTCTGGACGAGGATGGCCGCTGCGCCGCCGCCAGTCTGAGCTACCTGAGCGCCGGGGATCGCCCGATGAAAGGGGAACACGCCTCTCAGGTGCTGTTGGGCGAGAAGCCTTCTGCAGAATTGTTCCGCGCTGCGGCCGAAGCCGGCGCTTCGCAAGATATCGAGCCGAGCGATGATATTCACGCCTCGGCGGAGTTCCGTCGCCATCTGGCGAATGTGCTTACCCGTCGGGCGCTGGAAGAAGCCTTTGCCCGCGCGGCAGCCTGACCGAGAAGGAGAGGACGATGAGCAAATTGTTCGATTTGCAGGTTACCGTTAATGGCAAGTCGTATCAGCGCCAGGTCGAGCCGCGCATGTTGCTGAGCGACTTCCTGCGCCATGAGCTCGGCCTGACCGGCACCCATGTCGGCTGTGAACATGGCGTGTGCGGCGCATGTACGGTGTTGTTCGACGGCGAACCGGTGCGCTCCTGCCTGATGTTCGCGCCGCAGGCGCATGGGCACGAGATTATTACCGTTGAGGGATTGGGAACCATTGACCAGTTACATCCTTTGCAGGAGGCATTTCGGGATGCACATGGCTTACAGTGCGGTTTTTGCACCCCTGGTTTTCTGACCTCGCTGGTACCCTTTCTGGAGTCCCATCCCAACCCCACCGAGGACGAAATCCGTGAGGCGATTTCCGGCAACCTGTGTCGTTGCACGGGGTATGTGCACATCGTCGAGGCGGTCAAACTGGCTGCTGAGAAGATGCACGGCGGGCAGGCGTAAAGGAGGGAACTGTGGCGAAGAAATTTATCGGCCAACGCGTGAAGCGCAATGAAGATCCCCGGTTGTTGACCGGGCAGGCGCTGTTTGTAGATGATGTCGATATCCCCGGTATGCTGCATGCGGCTTTTCTGCGCAGCGATTACGCCCACGCGCGCATTTTGGGCATCGATGTCTCGCGCGCCCGCCAGCGTCCGGGGGTGGTGGCTGTGTTCACCGCCGAAGATATGGGAGATGACTGGCAGCCCGGCCCCCCTCTGGTCTCCCCGCCGCCGACGGTGAAGGATGTGATCTTTCACTCGCGACGTCAGCCGCCGCTGGCCAAAGATAAGGTACGCCATGCCGGCGAGCCGGTGGCGCTGGTCGTCGCCGAGAGCCGTTACATCGCCGAGGACGCGCTGGATGACATTGTGGTGGAGTACGAGCCTCTGCCCGCGGTGGTGGACATGGAGGCTGCCCTGCAGCCCGACAGTCCGCGCGTGCACGACGACCTGGATTCCAACCTGGCGGCGCATCTCTTCCAGAAAAAGGGCGATTACGAGGCCGCGCGCGCAGAAGCCGATCTGGTGATCCGGCGCCGTATTGTGGTGGATCGCGGCGCGGCCGCGGCCATGGAGAACCGCGGCATCGTGGCCTGGTGGGATGACCGCAGCCAGATGATGACCATCTGGGATACCACCCAGGCGCCTATCCCGATCCGCAATGGGACGGCAGCCCGCCTCGGGCTTTCTGAGAACCAGGTGCGGGTGATCGCCCCCTTCGTTGGCGGCGGGTTTGGCCCCAAAATCATGATGTTCTACCCCGAGGAGATGATGCTCCCCTGGGCGTCCATGCAGCTGGCGCGCCCGATCAAGTGGATTGAAGACCGCCGCGAGAATTTCTATGCCACCACCCAGGAACGCGGCCAGTTGCACGATGTGGAAATCGCACTGAGCAAAGACGGGCGCATCTTGGGGCTAAAGGACAATTTCCTTCATGACACCGGCGCGTACGACCCCTACGGCCTGACCATCCCGCTCAATACCCAGAGCCATGTGATGGGCGGTTACGATGTGGAAAACTTCACCTCCGAATTCAAGGTGGTGTTCACCAATAAAACCATCGTCACGCCGGTGCGCGGCGCGGGCCGTCCACAGGGGATCTTCGTGATTGAGCGTATGCTGGACATCGCGGCGCGCGAACTGGGAATGGACCCGATGGAACTGCGGCGCAAGAACTTCATCCCGCCGGAGAAGTTCCCCTATCACCATCAGATCATTGATCAGGCTTTTGCCGAATTGATTTTCGATAGTGGAAACTACCGGCCGGTGCTGGATAAGGCGCTTGAGCTGATCGGGTACAGGAAGTTCATCGAGGAGGAGCAGCCGCGCTATCGCGAGCAGGGCCGCTACGTCGGTATTGCCGTCACGCCCTTTGTGGAGACATCGGGTGTCGGCCCGTACGAAGGGGCGCGCATCCAGATCGAACCGAGTGGGCGCGTCAACGTGGCGACCGGCGTGGGTACGCAAGGACAGGGGCATTTCACCTCCTTTGCCCAGATCGTCGCCGAGCAGCTGGGCGTAGATGTCTCGGATGTGCGCGTGGTGACCGGCGACACGGCCGAGTTTCACTGGGGAACCGGCACGTTCGCCAGCCGCGGCGCGGTGGTGGCCGGTAACGCCATTCTGGCGGCGGCCAAGGCGGTGCGCAAGAAGGTGCTCAAACTGGCCAGTAAGGTGCTGGAGACGCCCGAGGAAGAACTCGAAATCGAGGATGGCGTGGTGCGCGTCGCCGATATGCCGCGCGTCTCTATTTCGCTGGGTGAGCTGGCAGCGCTGGCCAATCCCTTGCGCGGGGCGGTGGAACCCGGCACCGAACCCGGCCTGGAGGCCACGGATTACTTCGGGCCGAACTACGGCGCGGCAGCTTTTGGCGTCCACGCCATGATCCTGGAAGTAGATCCCGAGACCTGCATGGTGGAAATCAAGCGCTATGTCGTGGTAGAAGACTGCGGTGTAATGCTCAACCCCATGATT
>RFKO01000246.1 GCA_003694235.1 Anaerolineae bacterium | reverse complement strand
GCGCTGGAGCAGGGGCAGAACTTCGCCATTCGCGAAGGCGGCCTGACGGTGGGCGCTGGCGTGGTCACCGAGATCATCGAGTAGGAAGATTATGGCTGGTCAGAGGATTCGCATTCGCCTGAAGGCATATGATCACCGTGTGCTGGACCAATCGGCCAAGCGCATTGTGGACACGGCCGAGCGCACCGGCGCGCGGGTGGTTGGCCCCGTACCCTTGCCGACGAAGATTGAGCGTTTTACCGTTCGTCGTTCGACCTTTATTGACAAGGACTCGCATGAGCATTTTGAGATCCGCACCCACAATCGCCTGATTTATGTGCTGGAACCGGATTCTAAGACGATTGACATGTTGATGCGCCTCAATCTGCCCGCGGGTGTGGATATCGAGATCAAGATTTAGTGCATTGGTTCATCAGTTGCATTAGTTGCATTGGCTCGTCGACGTCGCGCTGAGCCTTGCCCTGAACTGAAGAGGCCATCAAAGCGTTGCGTTGGAGCATTGAAACGAATGCACTGATGAACTGATGCACCAATGAACCAAACCGGCGTAAGAGGCGTTCCTGGCGCAAACCGCGATTTCGACTTTGCGTCAGAGCGCCTAACTGCGCCGGCAGGGATGATGCAGCCGAGCCCAGGCTGACAGTCCCTATCTGTTGCGCCGGTGTGTTCGCATCCGGCGACAATGAAAAAACGAAGGAGAACAATCGAGATGTTTAAAGGGCTGATCGGAAAGAAAATCGGCATGACCCAGATTTTCGATGAGAACGGCGCGGCTATTCCGGTGACCGTCATCGAAGCTGGGCCTTGCTATGTTACCCAGGTGCGAACCGAGGAGCGAGATGGCTATTCGGCGGTGCAGCTGGGTTTTGGCGAATCAAAACCTCGTCGCCTGACCGGTGGTCAACTGGGGCATCTCAAGAAGCATAATCTGCCCCCGCTGCGTTTCCTGCGCGAGTTCCGCGCCAAGAACGTAGAGGTCAAAGAGGGCGATAAGCTGACGGTAGATGTCTTCGAAGTTGGTGATCATGTGGACGTTGTGGGTCACGCCAAGGGCCGGGGCTTTGCCGGTGCGGTCAAGCGCTATGGCTTTGGCGGTGGCCCGAAGACGCATGGTCAGTCCGACCGTCATCGCGCCCCTGGCTCGATTGGCGCGACCTCCGGGACAGCGCGTGTCTTCCCCGGCAAGCGCATGGCCGGGCACATGGGCACGCACCGCGTGACGGCACAAAACCTTGAGGTGGTGCTGGTGGATGCCGAGCGCAACCTGATCGGCGTGCGCGGCGCCGTGCCAGGGCCGAAAGGCGGCCTTGTGCTGGTCAAGGAAGCGCGTAAGCAGTAGTGGTTGGAGCGAAGCGATCATGGAAGTGAAAGTTGTCAGCATGCAGGGGCGCAAGGTGGATACGGTTGAACTGCCGGCATCCATTTTCGAGGCCCCGATTAACGTTGATTTGATGCACCAGGCGTATGTTCGTCAGATGGCGAACGCCCGCCTGGGGACGCACAAGACCAAGACGCGCAGCGAGGTCTCCGGCGGCGGGCGCAAGCCCTGGCGGCAGAAGGGTACTGGCCGGGCGCGCCAGGGGAGCACGCGTTCTCCCGTCTGGGTGGGCGGTGGCAAGGTGCACACCCCGCGGCCGCGCGATTACACCAAAAAGATGCCGCTGAAGATGCGCCGCGCTGCTTTGCGCTCTGCGCTCTCCGCCAAGGCGGCGGAGGATGGCATCGTGGTGGTGAAGGAACTTGCCTTCGAGGAGCCGAAGACGCGCCGCATGGCGGAAGTGTTGCAGAAACTGGCTGGCGATGCCAGCGCCTTGATCCTGCTCCCGCCGCAGAAAGACGAGAATTATCGACGCGTGGAGCTTTCGGCGCGCAATCTGCCTTACGCCAAGACGCTGCATGTCAATTACCTCAATATCCGCGACCTGTTGGCCTACGACAAGGTGATCCTGCCTCTGCAGGCGCTGGATGCGATTGTGGAACACTTGGGATAGGTGAGCAAAATGGCACTGAGTGTTTACGAGATTCTGAAACGACCGCTGTGGACGGAGAAATCCAGCCACCAGTTTAGCAAGTTGCATCAGTACGCCTTCGAGGTGGATAAATCGGCAACGAAAACGATGATCAAGGATGCGGTGGAAGCGCTGTTCGACGTGCGCGTGCTGCGGGTGAACACCATGATTATGCCCGCCAAGCGCGGTCGGCGCGGTTTGAGCCGTCGGGTTTTGGTGCGCCGAAGTGCCTACAAAAAGGCGATCGTCACGCTGCATCCCGATGACACCATCGAAATCTTTGAAGGAGTGCGGTAATCATGGCTGTCAAGAAATACAAGCCTGTAACCCCCGGCTTGCGTGGGCGTACAGGGTATACCTTTGAGGAGATTACCAAAACCCGGCCGGAACGCTCGCTGGTGATCAAGCGCCACACGCGCGGTGGACGCAACAATTACGGGCGTATCACTGTGCGGCACCGTGGCGGCGGGCACAAGCGCAAAATCCGCATTGTGGATTTCAAGCGCGACAAGCATGGCATCCCGGCGCGGGTTGCGGCGATTGAATACGATCCCAACCGCACGGCGCGCCTGGCCCTGCTGAACTACGCCGATGGCGAGAAGCGTTACATCATCGCGCCGCTTGGCCTGAAGGTGGGCGATACCGTGATCTCCGGCCCGGATGTGGACATTCGTACCGGCAACAGTCTGCCGCTGGGCGCGATTCCCACCGGTACGATGATTCACAATATCGAGTTGCAGCCCGGCCGCGGGGCGCAGTTGGTGCGTTCAGCCGGCGCGGCGGCTCAGTTGCTGGCCAAAGAGGGCGATTATGCGCATGTGCGCCTGCCTTCGGGTGAGATCCGTTTGATCCACCGCAACTGCTACGCGACCATCGGGCAGGTGGGCAATCTGGATCACAGCAACATCAAGCTGGGCAAGGCGGGGCGCAAACGCCATCTGGGGATTCGCCCCACCGTGCGCGGTTCTGCCATGAACCCCAATGATCACCCGCACGGCGGTGGTGAGGGGCGCTCGCCGATCGGTATGCCGGGGCCAAAGAGCCCTTGGGGCAAGAAAACGTTGGGCAAGAAAACCCGCCGCAACAAGCGGACGGATCAGTATATCGTCCGTCGCCGCGGGAAGAAGCGTCGGTAGGATTAGTCGCATGGTCGGTTAGTCTGGTTGTCGAAAAGTCTGCGCGACTAGAGATATACGACTAAGAGACCAGGAGACCAGGAGACTACAGATATGTCACGATCGTTGAAAAAAGGGCCTTATGTAGACCCGAAACTGCTGAAGAAGATTGAAGCCATGAACGCCAGTGGCGAGAAGAAGGTGATCCGCACCTGGAGCCGGGCCAGTGTGATCTTCCCTCAGATGGTGGGGCACACGATTGCGGTGCATGATGGCCGCCGTCATGTCCCGATCTATATCACCGAGACAATGGTCGGCCACCGCCTGGGTGAGTTTGCACCCACCCGGACCTATCGCGGGCACATTGTCGAGAAGAAACGGAAGTGAGGTGAGTGATGACGCAAGATATTCGTGCTCATGCTCGGTATATTCCGGTTTCTCCACAGAAAGCCCGGCTGGTGATTGACCTGGTGCGCGGGAAGGATGTGCTCGAGGCGTTGGACCTGTTGCGCTTCATCCCCAACAAGGCCGCCCGACCGGTTTCCAAAGTGATTGCCTCGGCCATGGCGAACGCGGAAGAGAACTTTGGTCTGAACCGCAACGACCTGTACATCTACCGCATTTACGCCGATGAAGGGCCGACGCGCCGCTGGCGGCGGTTTGGCGCCCGCGGGCGTTTCAAACCCTGGTTGCGCCGTTCGTCCCACATCACCGTGATTTTACGCGAGCATGAGGCTTAGTTAGGAGAAACTATGGGTCGCAAAGTTCATCCGATTGGATTTCGCCTGGGGATCAATCGCACCTGGGATGCCCGCTGGTACGCCGAAGGCGATACCTATGTGCAGCAACTGCACCAGGATTTTGAGATTCGCGAGTTGATCATGAAGCAGAACGCCAACGCCGGGGTATCCCGCGTGGAGATCGAGCGCTATCCGGGTAAAGTCAAGATTGTAGTGCATACCGCCAAGCCGGGCGTGTTCATCGGCCGCAAAGGTGCCAATGTCAAGGAGACGCGCGCGGCGCTGGAAAAACTTGTGGGCAAGAAAATCGATCTGGAGATCAAAGAGATCGAGAACCCGGATCTGGATGCTTACCTGGTGGCGCGCAACATCGCCGATCAGCTTGAACGTCGTATCAGCTTTTCGCGGGCGATGAAGCGGGCGATCGGCCAGGCCATGCGCCAGGGCGCGCAGGGTATCCGCGTGCAGGTCTCCGGCCGTCTGGGCGGGGCAGAGATGGCGCGCACCATTCACATGCGTGAGGGCCGCGTTCCGCGGCAGACGCTGCGCGCCGACATCGACTACGCCGTGGCCGAAGCCCACACTACCTACGGTCGTATTGGCGTCAAGGTCTGGATTTATAAGGGCGATATTTTCCCTGAGACTGAGGAAGAACCCGAAGCCACTGAGGGCGTGTACGTCAGTGAGTGATGATGAAGTCATCTGCGGATGACTTGAAAGCGAGAGATCAACGATGTTGATGCCAAAACGTGTGAAGTATCGTAAGCAAATGCGCGGCCGTCTGAAAGGCAAAGCGCGGCGCGGCGCCGAGATCAACTTTGGCGAATACGCCTTGCAGGCGCTGGAGCCGGGCTGGGTTTCTGCCCGTCAGATCGAGGCTGCTCGCCGGGCGATGACCCGTGCCATGCGCCGCCGCGGCAAGGTGTGGATTCGCATCTTTCCCGACAAACCGATCACCAAGCGCGCGGCCGAAAGCCGTATGGGTAAAGGGAAAGGCGCGGTGGAGTATTGGGCGGCTGTGGTCAAACCCGGTCGCATTATGTTCGAAGTAGGCGGTGGTGTGCCGGAAGATGTGGCGCGCCGGGCGTTGCGGCTGGCCTCGTACAAACTCTCGGTCAAGAGCCGCATCATTGCCCTGGAGACCGCGGAAGGAGAGTAGGCTATGAAAGCAGCAGAATTGCGAGAGCTTTCTACCGAAGAAATTCGCGAACGACTGGACGAAGCACGCGAGGAATTGATGAATCTGCGCTTTCAGCAATCCACCGGCGAACTGGTGGATACCAGCCGTATTCGGATCGTGCGCCGCGACATCGCTCGCATGTTGACTGTTTTGCGCGAGCGCGAACTGGCGGCGGCAACGGAAGGTGAAGCATGAACAATCGTCGTCGTCTAACCGGTGTCGTGGTCAGCGACAAGATGCAAAAAACCGTCGTGGTCGAGGTGACGCGCACCTATCGCCATCGCCTGTATGGCAAAGTGGTGAGCGACAGCAAGCGTTACATGGCTCACGATGAACTGGGTTGCAAAGTGGGCGACCAGGTGCAGATCGTGGAGAGCCGCCCGATTTCCCGGCGCAAGCGCTGGGTGGTGGAAAAAATCCTTCAGCGCGATGAGGCTGCGCCGGTCGTCATGGAGGATGAGCAATGATTCAGCAGGAAACCCGTCTGAAGATCACGGATAACACCGGCGGGCGTGAGTTGCTCGTCATCAAGGTGTTGGGTGGTTCGCGCCGCCGCTATGGAAGGGTGGGCGATGTGGTCATCGGAACGGTCAAGTCGGCCACCCCGCATGGCGCGGTCAAGAAGAGCGATGTGGTGCGTGCTGTGATCGTGCGTACCAAAAAAGGCTGGCGCCGTGAGGATGGTTCGCACATTCGCTTCGATGACAATGCCGCGGTCATCCTGGACGGCGATAGCAAGAACCCGAAGGGGACGCGCATCTTCGGCCCGGTGGCGCGCGAACTGCGCGAAAAAGGGTATATGAAAATCGTCTCGCTGGCGCCGGAGACTCTCTAGCGTTGGTGAACGCGGTAGGAGCGATAGACGTGAAGGTAAAAATTCGAAAAGGCGATACAGTTGAAGTCATCAGCGGTCGCCGCGAAGATAAAGGCAAACGCGGTGAGGTGATCAAAGTGTTCCCGCGCAAAGGGCGTGTGACCGTGCAGGGTGTCAACATCCGCAAGAAGCACCAGGGTCAATACCAGACCCAGGGACGCAGCGTTGCGCCGGGCATCATCGAGTTCGAGGCCCCGATTCACATCTCGAACGTGATGCTGGTGTGCCCCAAGTGCGACGAACCCACCCGCGTGGGTATCCAGCGCGATGAAGACGGCGCGCACCGCGTGTGCAAACGCTGCGAAGCGCTGATTGACTGAGGTCGGAGGTTGAGAACATGAGTTTGAAAGAACGCTATCAGGAGATTGTTCCGGCCTTGCAGAAGGCGCTCAACCTGGAAAACGTGATGCAGGTGCCGCGCATCCAGAAGGTGGTGGTCAACATTGGCGTGGGCGAAGCGTTGGATAACGCCAAAGCGCTGGAAGGCGCGGTCAATGACCTCACCATTATCACCGGGCAGAAACCGGTGGTCACGCGGGCGCGCAAGAGCATTGCCGGTTTCAAACTGCGCGAGGGACAGCCTATCGGCGTCAAGGTGACGCTGCGCGGTGAGCGCATGTGGGCTTTTCTCGATCGGTTGATGAACGTGGCCCTGCCGCGCGTGCGCGACTTCCGCGGGGTTTCCCCCAATTCCTTCGATGGGCGCGGGAACTACACCCTGGGGTTGCGCGAGCAGCTGGTGTTCCCGGAGATTGATTACGACAAAATCGACAAAGTGCGCGGCATGGAAGTGACGATTGTGACCACGGCGAAAACCGATGAAGAAGGCCGTGAGTTGTTGCGAATGTTAGGCATGCCGTTCAGGAAGGAAGGATAAACCGATGGCGAAAAAGTGCATGATCGTTCGGGAAAGCCGCCGCAAATACCCCACGCGCGTGCGCAATCGCTGCAAGCGCTGCGGGCGGCCGCGCGGGTACATCCGCCGCTTTGGTCTGTGCCGCATTTGCTTCCGCGAACTGGCCCTGGAAGGGAAAATCCCTGGTGTTCGCAAGGCTTCCTGGTAATCTGGACGGAGGATTGACCCATGAGTGTTAGTGATCCCATTGCCGATATGCTCACTCGCATCCGCAACGCGGTGATGGCCGGTCAGACGGTGACCGCCATGCCGAGTTCGAAGATGAAAGTGGCTATCGCCAAGATTTTGAAAGACGAAGGCTTTATAAAGAACTACGAGGTGGAAGAGAGCGAGCGCGGTCACAAGACGCTGCGCATTCACCTGAAGTACGTTGGCGAGCGCCGCAATCGCCGTCCAGTGTTGAGCGGCCTGGAGCGCGTCAGCAAACCGGGGCGCCGCGTGTACGCCGGCAAGCGTGAAATCCCCTGGGTGCTTTCGGGGATGGGCATTGCCATTCTCTCCACTTCCAAGGGTGTGATGACCGGTCGCGAAGCCCGTAAGCAGGGCATTGGCGGCGAGGTGATCTGTAAAGTCTGGTGATGAAAATTCGACGCTCCAGGCCGGGCAGGCCTGAGCGGGCAGGAGGTTGAACGGTGTCACGAATTGGTCGTTTGCCAATTGAGGTGCCGCAGGGTGTAGATGTTGAAATCAAGGGAACGCACGTGCGCGTCAAAGGCCCGAAGGGGCAATTGGAGCACACGTTCCCGGCTGCGATGAGCATCACGCTGAAAGACGGCGTGATCACGGTGCAGCGCCCCTCGGATGCCGGCACCCATCGCGCCATGCACGGCATGACGCGGGCAATTATCAATAATATGGTCGTCGGGGTAACCGAGGGCTTTGAGAAAGTGTTGGAGATCAACGGTGTCGGTTACCGCGCCGAGATGAAGGGTAAGAACCTGGTTCTCCATGTGGGGTATTCTCATCCGGTGGAAATTGAACCGCCGGAGGGGATTACGTTTGAAGTGGGAGAACGCAACCGCATCGTGTACGTGCGCGGCTACGACAAAGCCAGGGTAGGGCAGGTGGCGGCCGATATCCGCAAGGTGCGCCCTCCCGAACCCTACAAGGGCAAAGGTATCAAGTATCAGGACGAACGAATCCGCCGCAAGGCAGGTAAGGCAGGTAAGGTGTAATTATGGCCAGGAACAAGACTCGTTCTGAAGCGCGCCTGCATCGTCATCGCCGGGTGCGCAAGAAGATTCATGGTACGCCGGAACGGCCGCGCTTGAATGTGTTTCGCAGTCTGACGGGTATTTATGCCCAGGTGATCGATGATGAAGCCGGTCGCACGCTGGTGGCGGCCTCGTCCATCGATCGCGAACTGCGCCCTAAAATGAAAGGCCTGACGAAGACCGAACAGGCCGCGCTGGTGGGCAAGGCGATTGCCGAGCGCGCCCTGGCGGCGGGCATCAAGCAGGTGGTCTTCGATCGTGGCGGCTATCGCTACATCGGGCGTGTGCGCGCGCTGGCGGAAGGCGCTCGCGAAGGCGGCTTGCAGTTCTAGCATCACGAGGAGCAGTTATGACGAACTATCCTGCAGAACAAGAGTTTGATGAGCGCGTAATCGAGATCCGGCGCGTGGCCACGGTGGTCAAAGGCGGTCGCCGTTTTTCTTTCCGGGTGACGGTTGTGGTCGGCGACAATAAAGGCAGCGTCGGCGTGGGGACCGGCAAGGCCGGTGCGGTGCCGGATGCCATCCGCAAGGCTACCAAGAAAGCGCGTGAGAGCATGATCCGCATCCCCTTGTTCGATTCGACCATCCCCTTTGAGGTGATTGGGAAAATCGGCGGTGCGCGCGTTATGCTCAAGCCGGCTTCCCCCGGTACTGGCGTGATCGCCGCTGGCGGCGTGCGCGCCGTGCTGGAAGCCGCCGGTATCTCGGACATTTTGACCAAATCGCTGGGCAGCAACAACGACCTGAACGTGGTGTACGCCACGATGGAAGCGCTCAAACAGTTGAAGTCGCCGCAGCAGGTGGCAGATGAGCGTGGCGTGCCGCTGGAGCGTGTGTTGCCGTTCTGGAGCCGAGGTTAGTGCGATGGCTAAAAAGAAGAGCAAAACCTTACGCATCACGCTGGTGAAAAGTCCGATTGGATATTCGGAGCGACAGAAAGGAACCGTCCGCGCTTTGGGGCTGCGCCGGTTGAATCAGACCGTTGAACATCAGGATACGCCGGTGATTCGCGGGATGATCGCCAAGGTCAGTCACCTGGTGCGGGTGGAGGAGTAGGTAGTGGCATGAAACTGCATGAATTGAAACCCAACGAAGGTGCGACCAAACGCCGCAAACGCGTCGGGCGCGGCATTGCAGCCGGACACGGGAAAACCGCCGGTCGCGGCACCAAAGGGCAGAAGGCGCGCGCCGGGGGCGGCACCTCCCTGATGCACCAGGGCGGCAATCTGCCGTTCTTCCGCCGCCTGCCGTTCAAGCGCGGTTTTACCCCGCCGCATCGCGTGGTGTACAACGAAGTCAACCTGTATCAGCTGGAAGGCTTTGAGAGTGGGAGCGTAGTTTCGCCGGAAACGCTGGTCGAGAAGCGCCTGCTGAAGGATGAGCGCAACCCGGTGGTGATTCTGGGCGAGGGCGAACTTTCCCGGCCGCTTACCGTGCGCGCTCACCGCGTGACCAAAGGTGCGCGTGCCAAAATCGAAGCCGCTGGCGGCAGCGTGGAAATTCTCGAATGGTCCAAATGACCCTTCGAGATGACCGGCACAGCCTACCTACGATAAGGAGTTCACGGTTATGAAGATGTCTGCCTGGCGCTATTTGTGGCGTGCCCGAGACATTCGACGAAAACTGTTGATCACGCTGGGCATCATGGTGCTCTACCGCCTGGCGGCGCACGTGCCCGTCCCCGGTGTGAACCGCGCCGCGCTGGCCGCGTTGTTGGAAGGCGGCGGGGCTGCCGGCACGCTGGTCGGTATTCTCGACTTGCTCTCCGGCGGTACGGTGTCGAACTTTTCTGTGCTGGCGATGGGCGTGTACCCTTACATCACGGCGCAGATTATTCTGCAGCTGCTGGTGCCGGTGATCCCCGCGCTCAAGCAGAAGATGGAGGATGACCCCCGCGAGGGCCAGCAGTGGATGGAGCGCTGGACGTACATCCTGGCCGTCCCGATGGCGGCTTTGCAGGCCGTCTCGCAGATTCGCATCTTTGGTAGTTTTGCCGGCACGCCGATTATCCCGACTTTTGGCTTTTCGGGCGGCGCTATCCTGCCTTCTCTGGCGATCATTTTCAGCATGACTGCCGGAACGATGTTCGCCATCTGGCTGGGTGAGTTGATCTCGGAGTACGGCATCCGCAATCAGGGTCTTTCGCTGCTGATTTTCGCCGGTATTGTGGCGCGAATCCCGCAGAACCTGGCGCGTTTGCTCACCGGGCCGAACCCGGCTTTGCTTTTGACCTTCATTCTGGTCTTGCTGGCGCTGATCATCTTCGTGATTGTGATTGTGCAGCAGGGCCAGCGCAATGTGCCGGTGATGTACCCCGGTCGCCGCGTAGGGCGGCGCATGTCCATGCCGGTGAAGGGCAGCCTGCCGTTGCGCGTCAACATGGCCGGCATGATCCCGTTGATCTTTGCGCAATCCCTGCTCACCTTCCCGGCCATCATCGCCAGTTTCTTTGTCACTTCGGAGACTCCCTGGGTAGCCAACCTGGCGATCTCGATGCAGAATGTGTTCGGCGGCAACAGCAACTGGTACTGGCTGATCTATTTCCTCTTCGTGGTTGGCTTCACTTTCTTCTATACCGATGTGCTGTTTGCGCAGCAAAATTACGGTGAGAACCTGAAACGCGCCGGTGCACAAATTCCCGGCGTGAGCAAGGGAGAACCCACCCAGCGTTACCTGACACGGGTGTTGCGCCGCATCACCCTGCCCGGCGCCTTGTTCCTGGGCGCGGTGGCCGTCATCCCCTTCCTGGTGAGTCTGGTTGTGCCGCTGGGGAATCAGTCCGGCATTCTGCTGGTTTCTGCGTCGGGTTTGCTGATCGTGGTTGGTGTGGTGCGCGATTTGTTCTTCAACATTGATGCCGAGCTTAAACTGCACGGCTACGATGAGAAGCTGCTGGTTCGCTAGAGGTGTGTGATGGCTAAACGGGTTGTGATGCTGGGGCCGCCGGGAGCAGGCAAAGGTACGCAGGCCAAGCGCCTGGCGAAACATCTGGGTGTGCCGCATGTTTCCTCCGGTGACATCTTTCGCGAGAATCTGCGCGAGAAAACCGAACTGGGGCGCACGGCGGAGGCGTATATGAAACGCGGCGAGCTGGTGCCGGACGATGTCACCATCGCCATGATCCGTGAGCGTCTTTCGCGCCCGGATTGCCGGGAAGGAGTGGTGCTGGATGGTTTCCCTCGCACGCCGGCCCAGGCCGAGGCGCTGGATGCCATGTTGCAGGAACTGTATCAGGCGCGGGTGGATCTCGCCCCCCTGATCGAGGTGCCGGAAGAGGTGCTGGTGGAACGGCTGACCGGGCGGCGTTCATGTCCCAACGGGCATGTCTATCATCTCACCTTCAACCCGCCCAAAGAGGCCGGCAAGTGCGACCATGACGGCCTGGAACTTTTCCAACGCGAGGACGACCGCCCCGAGACGGTGCTGAATCGTATCCAGGTGTACAATCGCCAGACGCAGCCGCTGATTGACTTTTACGACCAGCGCGGCGTGCTGGCGCGCATCAACGGCAACCAGCCGATCGAAGCGGTGAGCGCGGAGTTGTTTGCCGCTCTGGAAAAGGCATAGCGGCAATGAACTGGCGACGCGGCGTGGTGTTGAAATCGCCGGAAGAGATCGAGATCATGCGACAGGCCGGGCGCATCAACGCTCTGGCGTTGCAGGCAGTGCGTCAGGCCATACGTCCCGGCGTGACCACGCTGGAACTGGACGCCATTGCCGAGCAGGTGATCCGCGATCACGGTGGGGTGCCGGCCTTCAAAGGATATCCCGGCCCATATCCCTACCCTGCCACGCTGACGATCAGCATCAATGAGGCGCTGGTGCACGGCATTCCCGATGGTCGGGAACTGCGCCCCGGTGACATTGTCTCGGTGGATTGCGGTACGGTGTACCAGGGCTTCGTAGGCGACTCGGCGTTCACCGTGGGTGTGGGCGAGATCTCGCCCGAGGCGCAGCGGTTGATTGAGGTCACCGAAAAGGCACTGTACATCGGCATCGAGCAGATGGTGGCGGGGAAGCGCCTGGGCGATGTCTCTGCGGCCATCCAGCGATATGTTGAAAAGCATGGCTATCATGTGCCGCGCGAGTACACCGGTCACGGTGTGGGGCGGCAGATGCATGAAGCGCCGCAGGTGCCGAACTACGGACGCGCCGGCACCGGCATGGTGATCCAGCCGGGGCTAACCGTTGCGCTCGAACCGATGGTGCTGGTGGGTACGCACCGCACGCGTGTGCTCTCGGATCAGTGGACGGTGGTTTCGTACGATGGCTCGCTCACCGCACACTTTGAGCACACCGTTGCCGTAACCGCCGACGGCCCGTTGATTTTGACGAAAGCCGACGAAAAGTAGTGGACTTATTAAGAAGAACGTAGTAAAATCGAGACTTTGGTCGGGTCAACCTGTACCCGCTGAAAGAGAGGCGTGATCATGAAAGTATCTGCATCTGTGAAGAAACGCTGTGCCAAGTGCAAGATTGTCAAGCGCAAGGGCAGAGTGTACGTTATTTGTGAAAATCCGAAACATAAGCAACGACAGGGATAGTTATCATGGCTCGTATTGAAGGTGTTGATCTGCCGCGCAACAAGCGCATTGAAATCGCACTGACGTATATCTATGGCATCGGCCGCAGCCGCGCCACCGAGATTCTGCAGGCCACCGGTGTGAATCCGGACACGCGGGTGCAGGACCTGACCGAGGATGAGATTGCCCGCCTGCGCGATGCAATTACGCAATCCTACAAGGTCGAGGGTGATCTGCGCCGCGAGGTGCAGATGCACATCAAGCGCCTGATCGAGATCGGCAGTTACCGCGGTCTGCGACATCGCCGTAACCTGCCGGTGCGCGGCCAGCGCACGCGCACCAACGCGCGTACGCGCAAAGGGCCGAAGAAAACGGTCGCCGGACGCGGTCGTCGCCGCGGTGTGGCCAAGAAGTAATGTCGAGCGGACAGCGCGTCGGTCGAGTGGGTTCCTTCCTCCCCCGTGGCTGATCGGCTGACCCTGGCGCTCAGCATGAGAGATTAAGAAACAGGAGAACGCGAGGTCGTATGGCAAAGAAAGGTTCGCGTCAAAAGAAGGGCGCACGCAAAACCAAGCGCACACTGTCCGAAGGGCAGGTGCATATTTACGCGACGTTCAACAATACCATCGTCACCGTGACCGATAAGCAAGGAAACACGGTTTGCTGGGGCAGTCCGGGTGTGCTGGGGCTGAAAGGCTCCCGCAAGAGTACGCCTTACGCCGCCCGTCTGGCTGTGGAACATGCGGTCAAACAGGCGATGGATATGGGGATGCGCGAGGCTGAGGTAATCGTCAACGGCCCAGGCCGGGGGCGCGAGGCGGCCATTCGTGCTGTGCAGACGATGGGCATCAAAGTCACCGCCATTGTGGATAAGACGCCGGTGCCGCATAACGGCTGCCGCCCGCCCAAGAAACGTCGCGTCTGAGCCGCAGCGATCAGCCAACGGCGTTCTGTTGCGTCGGTACGCGTGATGCAATCTAGAACACAGAATAAAAGAGGAACTTGTTATGGGACGTTATCGTGGCCCTGTATGCAAATTGTGTCGCCGTGAAGGCGAGAAATTGTTTTTGAAAGGTGAGCGCTGCTACACTGCCAAGTGTGCCATTGAGCGGCGGGCTTATCCGCCCGGTGAGCACGGGCGCAGCGCACAATTCCGCCGTCGTCGTGAGTCTGACTTTGCCCGTCAGCTGCGCGCCAAGCAGAAAGCGCGCCGCGTCTACGGTGTGATGGAACGGCAGTTCCGCCGCTATTATGAGGAATCTCTGCGCCGCCGCGGCCTGACCGGTTTGAACCTGCTGCAGGTTCTGGAGTCGCGGCTGGACAACGTGATCTATCGCCTGGGGTTTGCCAGCAGCCGCAAACAGGCGCGTCTGTTGGTTACGCATGGACATTTCAACGTCAATGGCCGTCGCACGGATGTGCCTTCGATTTTGCTTTCCCCGGGTGATAAAGTCTCGGTTCGCGAGGGGTCTCGCAAGCGCAAATTCTTCCGCGAGCTGCGCGACATCGCTGCTGAACGCACCGTTCCGGACTGGTTGCGTCGGGATGTGGAATCGCTTTCGGGTGAGATGATTCGTCTGCCTGAGCGGCTGGAGATTGACGGCAATCTCAACGAGCAATTGATCGTGGAATACTACTCGCGGCGGTAAATCTCTGTGAAAGCGGTAAAACAAGTGATGTTCAGGTTTGACCTGGGAAGGGGTGGACGGTGTTGGCTTTGACAACTATGGTGACGCCGAAAATCGAGAAGGAAGCCGAATCTCGAAATTACGGCAAGTTTGCGATCAGTCCGCTGGAGCGCGGCTACGGCCAGACGCTGGGGAACGCCCTGCGACGGGTGTTGCTCTCCTCGCTGGAAGGCGCGGCGGTGACCTCGATCCGCATCACGGATATTCAACATGAGTTCCGCGACATCCCGGGTGTGCGCGAAGATGTGATCTATGTGATGTTGCAGATCAAGAAACTACGCTTGAAGCTGCATGACACCGAGACTGCGCGCATGCATCTGGAGGTACACGGTTCTGGTGAGGTGACGGCAGCCGATATTATCGCGCCGCCCGAGGTTGAGATCGTCAATCCGGAGCTGTACCTGTTCACCGTGGATGACCGCCCCGAGCCGTTGGAGATTGAATTCACGGTGCAGCGCGGCCGCGGCTATTCGCCTGCCGACGAGCGCATCGGCACCCTGCCGATTGGCGAACTGCCGGTAGATGCTATCTACAATCCGGTGCAGCGCGTCAACTTCGATGTTGGTTTTGCCCGCGTGGGGCAGAGCACCAACTTCGACAAGTTGACTATGGAGATCTGGACGGATGGCACGATCTCGCCGGAAGAAGCGCTCAGTACCAGCGCCAAAATCTTGATGGAGCAGTTGCAATATCTGGCTGGTGTGACGCCGGAATCCCTGGCTGCCATGGCCGAGGAAAAGACCGAAGAAGAAGGCCCGCGTGAAGAGGTGATCGACACCCCGATTGAGGACCTGGATCTCTCGGTGCGGGTGTTCAACTCCCTCAAGCGCGCCGGTATCACCACTGTGGGCGAGATCATCGAATTGATGGAAAAAGGCGAAGATGCCGTGCTTTCCATCCGCAACTTTGGTGTCAAGAGCTTGATCGAGTTGCGCGACAAGATGATAGAAAAGGGCTATGCCGTCAGTGGTATCTTTGACAATTTTGATTTGGAGTAGTGGAAATGCGCCACAATGTAGCAGGTAAAAAACTCAACCGGAATAAAGGTCAGCGCATTGCTTTGCGGCGCACTTTGATCAAACAGTTGTTTGAGCACGAGCGGATTCAGACCACCCGCGCCAAGGCGGAGGCCATTCGCGGCGCGGCGGAGAAGCTGATCACGCTGGCCAAACGCGGTCTGGCAGCCGAGAGCGAAAACCCGGCAGCCGGGGTGCATGCCCGTCGCCTGGCGCTCGCTCGTCTGGGTGACCGGCAAATTGTCAAGACGCTGTTTGAAGAGATCGCGCCGCGGTACGAGAACCGCCCCGGCGGTTACACCCGCATGGTCAAGCTCGGCCCCCGCCAGGGCGACGCGGCCGAGATGGTGATTCTCGAACTGGTAGAGGAGTGAGAACACTGATCAGTGATCTCGGCTAACTGCTAACTCTGATCACTGGTCACTGTTCCTCACATGGCACGTTACAAAGTCATTCTCGCTTATGACGGCACGGCGTTCCACGGTTCGCAGCGTCAACGCGGGGCGCGCACCGTGCAGGGAGAGTTCGAAGCTGCCCTGAGGCAGCTGGGCTGGACGGGCAGAACGGTTTTGCTGGCCGGACGCACGGATGCCGGCGTTCATGCTGAAGGACAGGTGGCCGCCTTTGACCTGCCCTGGCGGCATTCGGCGCAGGATTTGCGCAACGCGCTGAATGCGCTGTTGCCGCCGGACCTGTCCGTACGACAGGCGAGGCAGTGTGCGCCGGATTTTCATCCCCGCTACGATGCCCGCGCCAGAACGTATCATTATCGCGTGCTGGTGGACGCGGCCCCTCACCCCCTGAAGGAGCGCTACGCCTGGCGGGTACATCCGCAGCCGGATATGCGGTTGTTGCAGCACCTGGCGGCGCAGTTGCGCGGCGAGCACGATTTCGCCGCCTTTGGCCGTCCCATGCGGAAAGGTGGCAGCACCCGGCGCACCGTCATGGCTGCACGCTGGTATCATTTGCCGGATTATCTGCTCTTTGAAATCACAGCCAACGCTTTTTTGTATCACATGGTACGCAGGCTGGTGTATGTGCAGGTGATGACGGCGTTGGGGCGGCTGTCACCGCAAACGGTGGTGCGACATCTGGAGCAACCGGGAGAGAGACCCTTGCAAGGGCTGGCGCCCGCTGCCGGGCTTTCGCTGGTGAGCGTAACCTATGAGCGAGAATGACGCTTACAAGAATTGACAATCGGAGTGAAGAACCGTGTTTAAGACATATTATCCGAAACCTGACGACATCAAGCGGGAATGGGTGTTGGTGGATGCCAACGACCAGACGCTTGGCCGCCTGGTGACGCAGATTGCCACCTTGCTGCTGGGCAAGCACAAGCCGGAGTTCACCCCCGGCGTGGAGGTTGGCGATCATGTGATTGTGGTCAACGCGCGGCGCATTCGCGTCACCGGCAACAAGATGGAAGACAAGATGTACTATCGCACCAGCGGTCGTCCGGGCGGTTTGAAGTCCATCAATCTGCGCGGTTTGCTGGAAAAGCACCCGGAGCGGGTGATCGAGAGAGCGGTGTGGGGTATGTTGCCGCACAATCGCTACGGACGCAGGTTGATGAAACGGTTGCGCGTGTACGCCGGCCCGGATCATCCGCATGCCGCGCAAAACCCCCGGCCGGTGAGCGAAGTTTTGCCCGCGAGTGAGGAGTAATTATGGCTGATCAGTATTACGAAGGCATTGGACGCCGCAAGGCGAGCACGGCCCGCGTGCGGGTGATGCGTGGTTCGGGCGCGTTTGTGGTCAACCAGAAGCCGCTTTCCGAATATTTCACCCGTCTCGGTGATGTTGAAGCAATTCTGACCCCGCTCAACGTGGTCAAGATGGGGGATTCCCTGGATGTCTCGGTTGTGGTGCGGGGAGGCGGTGTGACCGGTCAGGCCGGCGCCGTTCAGTTGGGTCTGGCGCGCGCCCTGGTCAAGATGGACCCCGACCTCAAGCCCGCGCTGCGCAAGGCTGGCTTGCTGACCCGTGACCCGCGCGAGAAAGAGCGCAAGAAACCCGGTCTCAAACGGGCACGCAAGGCGCCGACCTACACCAAGCGTTAGTCGCTTGTTTTCGGTGCAATCCTCACCGCGGAGAGCGCGGAGAACGCATAGCAGGTTTTCTTTGCGTTCTGCGAACTCCGCGGTGTTTTCTTTGGTCAACGATCATCTTTCGGAGACAACATTCCCATGATTACCCTGCTCGGCCTCGGCCCTGGCGATCCAAATTTGCTCACCCGTCAGGCGTGGCAGGTGCTCTCCCAGGCGGATGAGGTCTATCTGCGCACGCGCAGTCACCCCGCCGTGCCTGGCTTCCCCTCGGGTTTGAAGGTGCGCGCCTTCGATCATTTCTACGAGGAGGAAGAATCCTTCTCCGCGGTGTACGCGCGCATCGTTGACGAGGTGCTGACCCTGGGGCAGCGCGCCGGTGGGGTGATTTACGCCGTCCCGGGGCATCCCTTCGTCGCCGAGGCGACCGCGCCGGAAATCGCCCGCCGCGCCCGTCAGGCCGGCATCCCTGTCCAGGTGGTGGAGGGCCTGAGTTTCCTCGAGCCGACGTTCACCGCCCTGGGCGTCGACCCCCTGCCGCTCACCGCGGTGGTGGATGCCCTCGAACTGGTGCAGGCCCACTTCCCCCCTTTCCCGCCCGACGCGCCCGCGCTGATCGCTCAAATCTACGACCGCCAGATCGCCGCCGAAGTCAAGATCACCCTGACGGCGCTTTATCCCGATGAGCACCCCGTC
>RFKO01000245.1 GCA_003694235.1 Anaerolineae bacterium | reverse complement strand
GATCAGGATGGCGCCGTTCTGCGCCAGCAGTTCGTCCCAATAATCCAGCTGTGTCGGGTCGCTGCCGGTTTCGCCGATTTGCTTCAACAACGCATTGCGCTGAGCGAGGGCTTTGTTATAGGCGGAGAGCGCGGCGGTGTAGCGGGGATTGACCTGGGCGATGGTCAGGTCGAGGTATTTGCGTCGGTCGGCCGGCGACCCGGCAATGATGGCGAACATGCCGGGAAGGAAGAGCACGGCGTTGAAATGGCCGATGACTTCGTCGGCCTTGCGTTTCAGGCCGTCCAGCAGCACCTCGCGGCGGACGCGCTTTCCCCCGTTGCCGTTGGGCTCCTGGATGACACGCACTTCCAGGCGGTGCGTGCGCTCGCCGCGACGATATTCTGCCTGCACGCGCGCCACCGCCAGCGGCTGGCGCGCCTCCAGGAAATTGATCAGCTCGCCCGGATGCGCGGCCTGAAAAGATGTCAGCGTGGAGAGAAGGTACACCGCCTCCAGCAGGGTGGTCTTTCCCTGGGCGTTATCCCCCACGATCAGGTTGACGCCGGCAGGGACGTCGCTATCCAGCCGGGCGAAGGCGCGGAAGTTTGTCAGCGAGAGGTGGGTGAGGTGCATCGCGCCGCAAGGCGTTCAGTCCGCCGCCGGATGCGGTTCGGTTTCTTCCTCCGGCCTCCAGACGCGCAGAGCATGGTCGGTGAACAGCACCCCATCCAGATGGTCTATCTCGTGTTGGAAGATGCGCGCCAGCCAGCCGTGCGCTTCCATCTTGAGCGGCTTGCCGTGGCGGTCCAACCCGTTGACGGTGATGCGCTGTGCGCGGATGACTTCGCCTACCAGCCCCGGAATAGAGAGACAGCCCTCCACCCCCACCTCGGTTTCACGCGAGGCGGCCACGATGCGCGGATTGATGAAAACATACGTCTGCACCGGCGCATCGGGGTCATCGTCGTCGCCGTATTCGGCCACGAAAAGGCGCAAAGGCACGTTCACCTGCGGTGCGGCCAGCCCTACCCCCGGCGCAGCGCGCATGGTCTCGATCATGTCGTCAATCAGGGTCTGTAATTCCTGATCGAAAGTGGTTACCTTGCCTGCTTTTTGCCGCAACACCGGATGCGGCACGGTTACAATCGTTCGAATGCTCATAGCAGTTGATTTTACTCGATTTTGCGCCTGCCGGCGCGTCAGGAAATATCGGGTTTGTGGTCTTCTCCACGGTTGGCGAACACGTCACGCACCTGCTCGTGGTAAATTTCCAGCCAAGAGATCACCCGCTCGCGCTCTTGCGCCTGGCGCTGCTTTTCCTGCTGGATGTGCAATTCCTCCATGCGGCGGGAAATATCCTGGTGGATGGTGGCGGGGTCGTGCACGCCGTGGAACACCAGCGTATCGTCGCCCACATTGATGTACACTGCCCCTACGTTGAACATCAGCCCGATCAGGTTGGGAATCTCGTGGCGCACGCTCTGGATGTTCTTCAGCGGCGCGGAGCGGAAGGTCTCCTGCCCCAGCGGACTTTTCTCGCGATCGATCACTTTGTCGCGCGTGAGACGGTAGATGTCGTTGCTCCAATCTACATACTGCCACAGCCACCAGCCCAACAGACCGGCTCCCGTGACGGCCATGCCGCCCATTAGAATCCAAAAGCTGCTGCTCTTGATCAGCGCCGGGGCGAACAGGATGCCGGTCAGCGCCAGCAGGAACAGCCCTGCCGTCGGGAACAATGCCTTGCGGAAGAAAACCGTCCAGTGCTTGCGATAGGTAATCACGCAGTTGCCTTCTTCGATGCGGGTGTTGAACAGCGCCAGGCGGTAGCGTTTTGGTTGCGTCACCGAGGGCAGGTTTTCGGGCAATTCCTGTGGGATATCCAGACGAGGCATGTTCAGACGGTCGCGCAGGGTTTGCGCCATCTCCTGACGCCGGGCGCGTTGCTGAATCTTTCGGACGCGGCGCATGAAGCCATAGAGCATGTTTTTCATCTGTTCAGGCTGCGGCACGCCGGTCAGGTACATCTCGCTGTTGAATGTCCGCACGACGAGCGTGCCGGTTTTGAACATGCGCTCGATGAAGTTGTCGGTGCGCACATCCAGCGACTGAATGGCGCGCAGCGGCACTTCCTGCTGGCTGGCGCTGCGCAGCAAAATGCGCTCGCGCCACACCACGCGTACATTGGTGACGATCAGATAATCATTGCGCCATTCCAGGTAAATCCAGCCGCACAACCCCAGCGCCAGCAGGAAGGAGCCCCCTCCGATGATCAGCGAGAGATTGAACAGCAGGCGGATATCGGGTGCAAACGAGAGCACGGCCACAACCAGCAGAACAATGAGGAACTCAATCCCCAATGTGCTGGCCATATCTTTGATCATCGGCAGGGGGTGGCGGCGGCTGATCAGGCTGATGGTCTCGCCTTTGGCCAGCCAGCGAATCTGTAATTGCCGGGCGGTCTCATACGTCTGCCGGAAGGCGAACAGGTAGGGCTTGACCTGAGGGAAGTGTTTTACCATCCAGTAGAAATCCGCGGCTTCAAGGTAGTATAGCTGGCCGTTGGTAGCGGCGCGTATGGTGGCCGAGCGCGGGCGGCGCGCGAACAGACCTTCTTCACCGAAGGCGTCGCCTTGCTCCAGCCGCGCCAGAAGCGTCTCTTCGCCGCGCCCCTCTCTGCGCAGCACGTCGAATTTCCCCTCGGCGATGATGTACATGCGGTTGGGCGCGTCTCCCTGGCGAAAGATGATTTGCCCGCGCTGAACCTGCTCAACCCCCAGGCGGGCGGCAATCTGCGCCAGTTCCCCGTCTTCGCACTCGTTGAAGATCAAAACCTGACGCAGCAGGCGTACCTGTTCATCTGTTTGTGGCGGCATGATTCCATTTTAGCACAGCAATCCCGTCGGTGATACAATTCCCGGCGTCTCAAGGACATCGCATCTTGATTGAGAAGGAGCAAGACTCATGCCGATTCACTTTGGAACCGACGGCTGGCGCGCCGTTATCTCGGATACTTTTACCTTTCACAACCTGCGGCTGGTGACGCAGGCGATCGCCGACGCTATTGGATCGGGCGACTGGCATGTGCCGGATACCTCCGGGCGCAGCGTTGACCCGCGCAAGATGGTGGTGGGTTTCGACACCCGTTTTCTCTCCGACCGCTATGCCGCCGAGGTAGCCCGTGTGCTGGCAGCCAACGGCTATACGGTTTATATCTCTCAGGCCGATGCACCCACGCCGGCGATCTCCTACGCCGTGCGACACCTGGGAGCGATCGCGGGGGTGGTGATCACCGCCTCGCACAACGCGCCCCGCTACAATGGCGTGAAACTCAAGGCGGCCTACGGCGGGTCGGCGCTGCCGGAGCAGGCGCGTCGTGTGGAAGTCTATCTGAATGACAACGAAGAGCGCGGCCGCGGCCCCAACATGATGGACTGGGAACAGGCCCGGCGCGCTGGTTTGATCGAGCGCTTCAATCCCATCCCGGCCTACTATGATCACCTGCGCACGTTGATCGATTTTGACCGCATCGCCGAGCGCCCGCAGCGCATTGTAGTGGATTCGATGCACGGCGCCGGGCGCGAGGTGATTCGCGGAATCCTGAAAGGCACCGGCTGTGAGGTGCACGAAATCCGCGGCGAGATGAATCCCGGCTTCGGCGGCACGCACCCCGAACCGATCGCCCGCAACCTGAGCGCGCTGGCCGGCGCAATCGGCACCGGTTTGGGCGATATGGGGCTGGCCACCGACGGCGATGCCGACCGCATCGGTGCGATGGATGGGCGCGGGCAGTTTGTTGACCCCCATCAGATTATGTCGTTGGCGCTGCGTTACCTGGTAGAGGAGCGCGGCTGGCGCGGCCCGGTCGTGCGGACAGTCTCCACTACCCGCATGATTGACCGCCTGGCGCAACGTTACGGCCTAAAAGTGTACGAGACGCCGGTTGGCTTCAACCACATTGCCGATTACATGTTGAAGGAAGACGTGCTGATCGG
>RFKO01000244.1 GCA_003694235.1 Anaerolineae bacterium | reverse complement strand
CCGGCAGAGTCATAGCCGCGGTACTCCAGCCGCTTCAAGCCATTCAGAATGATCGGCGTCGCATCCCGCGGGCCGATATAGCCAACAATACCACACATAGGGGGTCCCTCCGCAATCGTATGTGTTCAAGTGCTGACGTGCTTATGTGTTTACGTTTTTACGTGCTGAGGCAACACAAAGTGCGCCCGTGTCAAACATCCGCTCCACAGGAGCACATGAACACGTAAACACCGAAACACGTATGCACTTTCGGCCACTCGCAGCGCTTTTGTCCCCCCGGTTACCCAGGGGATTTGTGCACTGCGTTATACCTGGAGGGAAAGAACGCGGGCTGTGGCGCTCCCGGAGGGCTTCCGCTGATCTCTCGATTTTCCCCCGGCAATTCACCGGGGTTAGCCCCAACTCGCGCTGGGGAACCCTCTTCCTCGTCACCTGGGGGTTAGTCGGGTTAGTCTGGTTAGTCTGATTGGTCGGTTGGTCGGTTGGTCGGTTGGTCTCATTGATCTCACGACTTCCCAAACGCCACCACCTGACTACCCAACTACCAAACTAAATACCCTCAGGCCTTGCGCTATATCTTTCCCTGTTTGTGGAGCGAAATTATAACCCATCGGAGGCGGTTGACAAGCCCACCCCAGACTCGCTATGATATGACAGGAATAGTCCCCCGGCAGATATGCCGTCCTTCCGGAGAGAGCGCAATGACTTTCCAAATACGGGCTTCTCTGCTCACAGCGTGCCTGCTGATCGGGGGGCTGATGGCAGCCTGCGCCAGCCCGCCGTCCCCCCCTGCCACCGAACCCGCCAGCCCCACGCCCGGCCTCACTCCGCAAGCCTCCCCCACCATCACGCCGGATGAATTCAGCGCCGCCCGCCAGCAAATGGTCGCCGAGCAAATCGTCGCCCGCGGGGTAAAAGACCCGCTGGTATTACAGGCCATGCGCACCGTGCCGCGCCACGCCTTCGTCCCCCATGACGTGATAGAACAGGCCTACGACGACCACCCGCTGCCCATCGGCTACGGGCAAACCATCTCTCAGCCCTACATCGTCGCCTTGATGAGCGAGTTGCTCGCGCTGCAACCGGGCGACAAAGTGCTCGAAATCGGCACCGGCAGCGGCTATCAGGCCGCCGTATTGGCGGAAATGGGCATGGATGTTTACACTGTCGAGATCATCCCCGAACTGGCCGAGACCGCCCGTCAGCGGCTCGACGATCTTGGTTATACGCAGGTTCACACCCTGACTGCCGACGGCTACTTCGGCTGGCAGGAACATGCCCCTTACGACGCCATCATCGTAACCGCCGCGCCCGATCACCTGCCTCAGCCTTTGCTCTCCCAGCTCAAAGAAGGCGGCCGCATGGTCATCCCCATCGGGCCGATTGGCGCAGTGCAAACCCTATGGCTGATCGAGAAACGGGCGGGCGAGGTGCTCGCCTCCAACCAGGGGCCAGTGCTCTTCGTCCCGCTCACCGGCTCGCATTGAGCGCATACACCCCAAACGCCAGCGCATACGCCAGGCCGCCGAGGGCAATCACGCCGCGGAATCCGCTTTCGAGCGCCAGAATGGCCGCCAGCACCGAAGCCATCACCGAGGCGCAGCCGTTGATGGCCCAGGCCCAGGCAGTTTGCTGCGGCGCAATCCGCTCCAACCACATCAACCCGCGCGGGAAAGGCATACCCATCAACACCCCCGGCAATGCCAGCCCACCAATCACAGCCAGGAAACGCCATCCCCGCGGCCAGACCAGCATCTGAAGACGCAACCCGGGCAATGCTGCCGCAAGCAGGGCGATCACCGCCACCAGCGCCGCGCCAACCCACTTCATCCTCAGCCCGCGGGCACGCGCGCCCAGGCTCCCCACCCCAGACCAGAACAACAAAGCGGCCGTCACTGTGGTGAAGGCATACACCGGTTGCCCCAACAACAGAATGGCAGATTGAATCAGGGGAATTTCCACAAAGAGGAAGGCCATCCCCAGCAGAGCAAAGTACGCGCTCACCTGCCAGCGCGGGACGCCGAGCCGCCGGCGCGCCAGCGGGAGCAAAATCAGCAGCGCGCTCAACACCACCACAAGTCCCAACAAAACAAAAAGCACGAAATACCCCCCTCCTCCGAACGGCTGCCAGGTTTTCCCCAGCGTCTCGCGAATTGCCTGTGTCTGCCTCCAGGTGAAAAAGTGATAGAAAAACGGCTGGTCATCGCGCGTCGGCCGCAGGTTGAATTCGTATTGCGCCACAAACGCCGCCCGTGTGCTTGCATCCAGCAAGCGCAGCGCATAACGGTAATACAACGCCTCGGGTAAACGATTGAAGCGATTGACCTCTGCCTCCCGGATATCCGGCAGATACACCAGGTCAAAGCGACGCTGCTGGGCAAAGCGACGCACTTGCTGCAATTCATCCTCGCCCCAGCCCGCCGGTTTGACCACGAAAGTCATCGTCTGCATGCCGCGATACAGCACCAGCGAGCGGTGGGGAGAGACACCTATGCCGGCTTGCAAAGCTTCGATCAGCGTGTTCAACAAGCGCAGGCTCTCGCTGGGAGGGCTTTGCAGCCAACGGGTGATCACCAGAACCCCCTCCGGGGCGAGTAAACGTAACGCATCCTGCATCCCTTCGACCGTCAGCAAATAGGTCTCGCCCAGGCTGTAGGCCCCACCGGTCACCGGATGAAATGACTCATTGAGGGGGAAGAAGACCACATCGTAACCTCCGCTGCTCTGTCGCAGCGCGGCGCGAGGCGCATCGGGCAACAGGTTGACCCTGGCATCGGCAAAAGGATCATACGCCGCCGCGGTCGCCGCCACAGCGCGGGCAATCCCCTGCTCGCCCATGACCACATCCACCCGCCGCGCCCCCCCGGCCAACGCCTGCAAAACCCCCAAACCGCCCATCGGCTCAACCACCAACGCCTGCGCCTGCGGCTGCAGATCAAAGGCCAGGGCTTCCGGCATCCACGCGGCCGCATCGAAGTCATCGGGCGCGACCAGGGTGATCGGCTGCAACGCCTCGCCATCCACCGAAAGACCGTACTGAGGCGGTGGAAGTTGAGCGTATTGCACACTCAGGCCCGGCAAGCGCCGCGTGCCCGCACCCGCCAGCACATCTATCCGCACGCCGGCTGTCCACCGCCCATAGAGCCATTGGCTCCCCGGATACTGTCGGGCATAGGCCAGTCCTTTGTACGGCGAAAGTGGAACGCCAGGCGGAGAGGTATTCCCCAGATTCATCGCCGCCAGCCAACCAAACACAGCGCTCAGGAGAACGATGGCAGCGCCCAATCCCACAAACGCCCGCCGCCTCCACCAGGCCAGAGCAGCGCCTGCCAGTCCGCACACCACGCTAAGCAGCACCGCGCCGACCACCCCGGCCAGCGCCAGACAGAGCGGCGCGGTCAAAGCCCCCACCGCCGAACCGACCAGATTGGCCGCATACACACGATGCGAGCGCCCGCCGCCAACGCTCAGCGCCGCGGCAATCCCCAGACCGGCAAACAAGAACGGCAACACCAACAGCAGACAATACCCCGCAAAATACACCAGCTGACGGCGTTCCCAGGCGATCCGATAGGCATCAAAAGGCACAAAATGCACCCCCCACCAGGCCGCAAGCCCGGCCGCCGCCATGCCCACCCCTGCCAGCGATAACGTCTTCTCCACCGGCGCGCGAGACAGGCGCTCAGAGACAGACAGGGATGAGCCGCTGGCGCCAAACCCCAACAAAGCCAGGCTGACGACCAGAAAGGCGAAATGGTAAAACTGAGCCACGGCCAGCAGGCGCAGCAGCGCGCCCTCGAACACCATCACGGCCGCCGCCAGCAGCCCAACACTCACATCCACGCGCCGCATACTGCTTCGAGTGTACAAAAGTTTCCCCGGCGCGTCAAACCGCCCTCCAACCACCAACCACCAGCCAGGCGGCAATCTATCGGTTTGGTGATATAATCCAGACAACCTGACGCAACATTGCCAAGGGGAACCGCCTGTCAAGGTAAAAAATGAATCCAAGGAGGAATCAGACGAAAGAACTATGGAAAGAACCGGATTGATTCAATTTGGTGGTAAAGACGCCGTTGTGATTGGCCCCGACATCAAAGCGGGCGACCGCGCGCCGGAGTTCGTGGTGCACACGCAGGACTGGCAGGATTTCCACGGGCTGGCAGATACCGCCGGCAAAGTGCGCATCATCGCCGCCGTGCCCTCGCTGGATACTGCGGTCTGTGACCGGGAAACCCGCCGCTTCAACCAGGAAGCCGCCGCGCTGGGGGAGGATATCGTCATCCTGGTCATCAGCACCGACCTGCCCTTTGCCCAGAAACGCTGGTGCGGGGCGGCCGGCATTGACCGCGTGCTGGTGCTCTCCGATCACAAAGAGGCCGACTTCGGCGCCAAATACGGTTGTCTGTTGCGCGATCAACGCATCCTGCGGCGCGCCGTGTTTGTGGTCAACCGCGAGGGGATAGTAACGTATGCGGATTACATGCCCGCGTTGGGCGAAGAACCCGATTACCAGGCTGTACTGAAGGCCGCCCGCGAAGCGTTAGGCAACGGCTGACCCCGAAAGGAGTTTCGGATGAACGAGCTGGAAACCGCCCCGCGCCGTGCACGCACCGTCTGGGCAATCCCCTTACGCGCGGAAGCCGGAAACCATTTGCACATCCGCATGGGAGCGCAATCGCGCCTCTGGTCACCTCCTACCGACGTGTACGAAACAGCAGATAACGTGATTGTGCGCGTGGAGATCGCCGGCATGCAGAAATCCGAGTTTTCGATTTT
>RFKO01000243.1 GCA_003694235.1 Anaerolineae bacterium | reverse complement strand
GGCGGCTACACCGGCTTCTATTTGATCAGTCAACTCGGCTGGTCGCTGTGGCCTGCAATGGTGATGGGAGGGTTGAGCGCCGGTATCCTGGCCTTCTTGCTGGGCGAGGCCATCCTGCAACTGCGCGGGCCGTACTTCGCCCTGGCCACCATCGGAGTCAACCAGGCCATGCTGGCACTGATCACCAATCTGGACTTTCTCGGCGGTTCGATCGGCATGACGCTGAACTTCAAGGTGTACAAAGAGTACGGGGGCGCAGCCCAGGCTTTGCAGCTCACCTTCTACCTGATGGTCGCCATCACCGTGCTCACCGTGCTGGTCAGCTATTTGATCCGCACCTCCAGGTTTGGCCTCGGGTTACTGGCTATCCGCGAGGACGAAGACGCCGCCGAGGTGATGGGCGTGGTCGCGCCGCGGGCCAAAACCTGGGCTTATGTACTCTCGGCCATCTTCCCCGGCATCATCGGGGTGCTGTTCTTCTTCAAGAACGGCAACATCGAACCCGGTCACGCCTTCCCCTTGCACACTTCGATCGAATCCATCGTCATGGTCATGCTCGGCGGCCAGGGAACAGTGTTAGGGCCAATCCTGGGAGCGGCAGGGTATCAGCGCATGCGCGGCTACCTGCTCACCAGCCCGGTCTTCAAGAACATCCAGCTCTCTGTGGCCGGTGTGCTGTTGCTGCTCATCATCCTGTTCATCCCCGCCGGGGCGGTCGGCTGGCTGCGCAACCGCTTCCCCAAGACACGGAGGGTATTGCAATGAGTATCTTGCTACAGGTTGAAGGCGTCACCAAAACCTTCGGCGGCCTGACCGCCCTCTCCGATGTGACCTTCGATCTGGCCGAAGGTCAAATCCTCGGGCTGATCGGCCCCAACGGCGCCGGCAAGACCACGCTGTTCAACGTGATCAACGGCGTGTACAGGCCGGACAGCGGACGGGTGTTCTTCCGCGGCAAAGATGTCACCGGCGCGAAAACCTATCAGATGGCGCACATGGGCATGGCCCGCACGCACCAGATCGTCAAGCCGTTGAACGAATTGACTGTGCTGGAAAACGTGATCGTGGGAGCGTGCTTCGGGCAACATCATCACAGCCTGCGCGCGGCCACCAAAATCGCCATGGAAGCGCTCGAGTTCCTCGGCCTGGCCGACCGCGCCGACCAACTCGCCGGCAGTCTGAACGTGGCGCAGAAAAAACGCCTGGAGATGGGGCGCGCCCTGGCCGCCCAGCCGGTGCTCCTGCTGCTGGACGAAGTGCTCGCCGGCCTGAACCCGTCGGAGATCGCTGCCATGGTGGAGACGGTGCGCGCCATCCGCGACCGGGGCATCACCATCATCATGATCGAACACGTTATGGACGCGGTGATGAACGTCTCCGACCGCATGATCGTGCTCGATTTTGGCCGTCAGATCGCCGAAGGCACGCCCCAGGAAATTCAAAACGACCCCAAAGTGATCGAGGCCTACCTGGGCGATCCCAAACTGGCCGAGCGGCTGTTGAGCGGAGCGGAAGCGTGAGGTGAGCCATGAATATCCTTGAAGTCAAGAACGTGACATCCGGCTACGGCGAAGTGCAAATCCTGTGGGGCGCCGATCTCTTCCTCGAGGAGGGCAAACTCACCTCGCTGGTGGGCGCCAACGGCGCGGGAAAAACAACGCTGCTGCGCACCATCACCGGGCTGCTCAAACCGCAAAGCGGCAGCGTGGTCTTCCAGGGCGAGGATGTCAGCAAATTGCCCGCCTACGAAAAAGCCGAACTGGGGCTGGTGATGGTTCCCGAAGGCCGGCAACTATTCACCGAGATGAGCGTGGAAGAAAACCTGGAAATGGGCGCCTCGCCGCGTCGCGCCCGCCCGCACTTCGACAAAAACCTCAGGCTGGTGTTCGAAATGTTCCCCCGCCTGGAAGAGCGGCGCAAACAGAAAGCCGGCACGCTCAGCGGCGGCGAGCAACAAATGCTGGCCGTGGCCCGCGGCATCATGGCCAACCCTATCGTGCTGATGATCGACGAACTTTCACTCGGTCTGGCTCCCGTGCTGGTGCTCGATCTGTTCGAAAGCCTGAACAAACTCAAGCAATCCGGCCTCACCATCCTGCTGGTGGAGCAAAACGTGCAGATGGCGCTGGCAATCAGCGACTACGGCTTTGTGCTCACCCACGGGCGCACGGAACTGCACGGCCCGGCGCGCGAGCTGGCGCAAAACGAGCACGTCCGCTCGGCCTACCTGGGCGGCTGAAACACGACAAAACGCACACCTATTTGAGAATTTTATCACTATGCAGACCGCGTTTTCACGGTATACTATAATCTGGATACCGGGATTACGAGCAAAGGAGTGAAAAATGTTAGTAGGCGAACGCATGTCACATCCGGTCATCACCATCCCGCCGGATATGCCCATCACCGAGGCGGTCAACCTGATGCGCCAGGAGCACATTCGCCGCACGCCGGTGTGCAAGAACGGCAAACTGGTCGGCATCGTTTCCGACAAAGACCTGCTGAACGCCTCGCCCTCGCCGGCCACCTCCCTCAGCATCTGGGAGATGAACTACCTGCTGAGCAAAATCAAGGTCGAGGACGTGATGACGCGCGAGGTGCTCACCGTGACGGCGGACACTCCCATCGAGGAGGCCGCCCGCATCATGGCCGACAACAAGATCGGCGGCCTGCCGGTGATGGACGGGGATCGCGTGGTCGGCATCATCACCGAGACCGACCTGTTCAAGCTCTTCCTGGAGCTGATGGGCGCGCGCGAAAGCGGAATCCGCGTCACCGCCCTGCTGCCGGACAAAGTCGGCGTGCTGGCCGGCCTGGCCAAAGCGGTGGCCGAACTGGGCGGCAGCTTCGTGGCCTTCAACCAGAGCTACGGCGACGACCCCAGCAACCGCGAGGTCACCTTCAAGGTGGCGCGCGTCAACGATGTGGACACGCTGCGACAGGCGATCGAGCCGCACGTCGAGAAAATCAAAGATATCCGCGTCAGTCATCTCTAACTTCCTTGCCTCCCCAGGGTTGAGTTGGTGACAGAGAGCGCGGCATCCGGCCGCGCTCTCGCATTTCAGCAGTATAATTCAGGGCATGAAAAACACCACCATTGTCGCCCTTGACCTGGAAACCACCGGCCTGAACGCCGATACCGACCGCGTGATCGAAATCGGCGCGGTGCGCTTTCGCGGCAGCCGCATCGAAGACGAATTTCAAACCCTGGTCAACCCCCAAAGGCGATTGAACCCTTACATCACCCGGCTCACCGGCATCACCGACGCCATGCTGCGCGGCGCGCCCCCCATCGAAGAAGTTCTCCCCGCCCTGCAGGATTTCGTCGGCGACGCGCCCATCCTGGGGCACAACATCGGTTTCGACCTGCGCTTTCTGCAGCGCTACGGCCTGTTCCGCGACAACGATGCCCTGGACACCTACGAGATGGCCGCGGTGCTGATTCCCAACGCCGGACGCTACGCCCTCGGCGCGCTGGGCAGCGCCCTGAACATCCCCCTGCCGGCCTCGCACCGCGCCCTGGACGACGTGTACCTGACCCATCGGCTGTACCTGCGCCTGCTGGAGATGGCAAAAGAGCTGCCTCTTCAAATCCTGACCGAGATCGTCCGTCTGGGAGACAATGTGCCCGACTGGAAAGGCTACGGCCTGTTCTTCGAAGCATTGCGCGATCGCAGCGGGGAAATCGCCCCGCCCCCCAATAAATACTTCTTCCTCCCCTGGCTGGAACGCTTCGCCCCGCCGGAATCTCCGCCCCTCGAACCGCTCGACCCGCCGCAGCCCCTCGACCCTGAGGAAGTCGTCGGCATCTTGCAGCATGGCGGCGAGTTCTCCCGCTACTTTGAGCAATACGAGCACCGCCCCGAACAGGTGGAAATGCTGCGCGCCGTCACGCGCGCCTTCTCCGAGGGGCGTCATTTGCTGGTCGAGGCCGGCACCGGGGTGGGGAAATCGTTTGCCTATCTGATCCCCGCCGCCCTGTGGGCACTGCAAAACGGCGAGCGGGTGGTGATCTCCACCAACACCATCAACCTGCAAGAACAGCTGATCAACAAAGACATCCCCGACCTGAAAGCCGCCCTCCACCTGGACGAGCTGGCGGCCACCGTGCTGAAAGGGCGCAACAACTACCTGTGCCCGCGCCGACTGGAAAACATGCGCCGCCGGCTGCCTGAGACCGCCGAGGAAGTCCGCATCATGGGCAAAGTGCTTGTCTGGCTGGCGGGCGGGGGCAGCGGCGACCGTACCGAGATCAACCTCAACGGCCCGGCCGAGCGGGAGGTATGGAGCCGCCTCTCCGCCCGCGACGACGCCTGCACGGCCGAAAACTGCCTCCGTCACACCGGCGGCGCCTGCCCCTTCTACCGCTCGCGCCTGCGGGCGCAAAACGCCCATTTGATCATCGTCAATCACGCCTTGCTGCTGGCCGACGTGGCCACCGGCAGCCGCGTGATCCCCGATTACCGATACCTGATCGTGGACGAAGGCCACCATCTGGAAAGCGCCACCACCAACGCCCTCAGTTTTCGCGCCACGCAGATGGACTTCGTCCGCCTGAGCCGCGAGATCGGCACCCACCGCGCCTCCGCCAGCACGCCCGGCGGCGCGCTGGGACGCCTGCTGGACGAACTGCACGGCAGCGTGCCTCCCGCCGATTACGCCGCCATCCTCCAACTGGCCGAGCGCGCCACCGACCACGCCTTCCAGATGGAAAGCCAGGCGCGCGCCTTCTTCGATACCCTCGCCCGTTTTCTCTTCGAGCAACGCGACGGTAAGGAAATCGGCCCTTACACCCAGCAAGAGCGCATCATCCCCGCCACGCGCACCCAGCCCGCCTGGCTCGAAGTCGAGATCGCCTGGGAGGAAACCCACGGCCTGGTGGGCAGATTGCTGCAGGAACTCGAACAGATCGCCCAGGCGGTCTCCGACATCAACCAGGCCGGTTATGGCGACCCGGACACGCTCGAAGCCCTGTACAATGAAATCGCCAACCTGTATCGCCGGCTGTACGAACTCAGCGAGAACATCGAGCGCATCATCTTCCAGCCTGAAGCCGATCAGATCTACTGGGCGGAAGTGCGTCCCGATGGCCGCGGACTGGCCCTGCAAGCCGCCCCGTTGCACATCGGCCCGCTGGTGCAGGAACACATCTGGCATCAGAAGGACGCCGTCGTCCTCACTTCGGCCACGCTGACCGCCGCCGGTGAATTCGACTACCTGCGTCAGCGCCTGTACGCCGCCGACGCCGACGAACTGGCGCTCGGTTCGCCCTTCGACTACGAAAACGCCGCCCTGCTCTACATCCCCAACAACATCCCCGAACCGAGCGACTACAACGGCCACCAGCGCGCTATCGAGCAGGCGCTCATCCACCTCTGCCGCGCCACCGGCGGTCGCACACTGGCGCTGTTCACCTCTTACGCCCAGTTGCAGCGCACCTCGCGCGCCATCGCCCCCGTCCTGGCCGAGGACGACATCGTGGTGTACGAGCAAGGCGAAGGCGCCTCCGCCCACGCCCTGCTGGAAACCTTCCGCGACAGCGAGCGCGCCGTGCTGCTGGGCACCAAAGCCTTCTGGGAGGGGGTGGACATCCCCGGCGAAGACCTTTCCGTGCTGGTGATCGTCAAACTGCCCTTCGCCGTGCCCTCCGACCCGATCGTGGCCGCCCGCGCCGAGACCTTCGAGCAGCCCTTCTACCAGTACACCATCCCCCAGGCCATCCTGGACTTTCGCCAGGGGTTCGGCCGCCTGATCCGCACGCAGAACGACCGCGGCGTGGCCGTGATCCTCGACCGCCGCGTGCTCACCAAGACCTACGGGCGCGCCTTCCTGGAATCACTGCCGCCCTGCACCGTCAAAGTCGGCCCGCTGCAAAACCTGCCCGCCGAAGCCACGCGCTGGCTGAATCTGTGAGACCCCCATGAACGCCCCCAAGTCCTTGCTCGCCTTTCTCGCCCTGGGGTTGACCTTCGTCTGGTGGATGAAAGCCGTCCCCCCGCGCGCCGCGGCCCAGAGCATCCCCGCCCTCCCCGCGGACGCCCACAGCCTTTCGCTCTCCGCCGACGGGCGCTTCCTGGCCTTCCTCTCCGCCGAGGCGCTGACCGAGGACGACGACAACGGCGCGACAGACGCCTTCGTGCTCGACCGCCTGACCGGAACAGTGGAACTCGTCTCGCGCTCCACCACCGGCGCGCCAGGCAACGCCCCCATCGAAGAGGCGCTCATCTCCGCCGACGGGCGCTTCATCGCCTTCCTCACCACCGCCACCACCCTCGTACCGGATGGCGATTCGTCCGCCGAACAGCCTATCCGCCATCTCTACCTGCGCGACCGGTTGACCGGCCTGACCGAGCGCCTCTCGGTCAACGACCGCGGCGAACCCGCCAACGCCAACGTGCGCGGCCTGGCGTTGAGCGCCAACGGGCGCTACGCCGTCTTCCAGTCCCTGGCCGACAACCTGGTGCGCGAGGACACCAACCAGGCCGCCGACCTGTTCCTGCGCGACCGCTGGACGGGGCACACCCTCCGCCTCTCGGTGAGCAGTCGCGGGGCGCAGGCCAATGGCCCTTCGGGAGAAGTCTTCGCCCTGAGCGGCGACGGGCGCATCACCGCCTATACCTCCCAGGCCACCAACCTGGCCATCGCCATCGACACCGCACCGCGCATCTACCGTTACCACCGCGTGCTGGCGCAGACCTCCTACCACAACCTGCCGGTGGACGACCGCCAGCGTCAGATTCTTCAGCTGGCGCTTTCCTACGATGGCGAACATCTGGCCGCCCTCACCCTGGCGGACGAGAGCGAGTACGAGGTGTTGCTGTTCGCCACCGACGCCAACCTGCCCCAAACGCTGACCACCTTCCCGCTGCCCGCCGAATCCCCGGGCGTCACCCCCAAAATCGCCCTGAGCGGCGACGGCCTCACGCTGTGGCTGCTCACGCCAGAGGGCGAAGTGCAACGCTACGACCTGGAAAGCGGGGAGCGCGCCGCGCCGCTGTCCGGCAAAGCGAGGGAAATCGCCCTGGCCGCGGGGGGAGAGACGCTCGCCTACCTCCCGCTGGAGTCGGACGCCCCGCCGCAGTTTTATGCCCCCGGCGGCGACGAGTTCGGCTACACCCTGAGCGGGCGTGTCACCGACGCCACTGGCTACCCGCTGGCGCTGGTCACCATCCACCGCAGCGACGGCGGCAAAACGCGCACCGACCCCAACGGCTACTTCTACTTCAGCGGCCTGCCGGCGGGCGAGATCACCCTGACGCCGGAGAAAGAAGGCTACCGCTTCGAGCCGGAAAGCCTCACCCTGGAGATCAACGGCGACCGCGCTGACCTGCACTTCACCGCCTACCTCGACCAGGTGCTGGAAGAAGCCCGCGCCGACCTGGGCATGCCCTACAGCTTCGACCGCGGCGAGAGCGGCCCGTTCCACGGTTACGCCGCCGGTTACTGCACCGACCTGGTGCTCGATGCCTACACCTTCGGCGCGGATTACGACATCCAGTTCGCCCTGGAGCAGGATTTCCGCGCCAACCCGGAGCACATCTACCGCTGGCGAAACGCGCGCGACGCCTACGACATGTGGCGCTATTTCATCTATTCTGGCCAGATGCTGCCCCACGCCGCGCCCTACCTGCCGGGAGACATTGTGTTCTTCGACTGGTCGGAAGACGGCGAGATAGACCACGTGGCTATCGTCTCGGAAATCACCGCCGACAACCGCCCGCGCATGATGTACGACGCCAGCGGGAAAATCAACAGCAACCCTTCCGGTCTGGCCGCCGAACTGCCCTGGGAGCCGTTTCACGAGCGCACCGTGCGCGGTCACGCCCGCTGGTCGGGAGCCTACGAACCGGTGATCCCCCAATTTCCCACAGGTGACTATCTCCAGGTCGCGGTCGGCTCATCCGGCCTGCGCGCCCGTCTGCTCACCGCCGACGGCGCGGCCATCTCCCAGGAAGAACGCCAGATCCCCGGCGGCGTGTTCTTCGACCTGGGCTGGGAGGAGGATTTCAGCATCGCCGCCCCCCGCGCCCTGGGGGAAACCTTCACCCTGGAAGTGCACAACCCCACCGACGCGCCTGTGTCCTTCGTGCTGCTGGCGCAAACCCTGCAAGAAGGCCGCGTGACCGCACGGTGGGAACACAGCGATCAACTCGCCCCCGGCGAAACCCTTGCCTTCCCCCTCCAACTGACGACCGACGAGCAAGACCGCCTGAGCCTGAGCGCGCCCACTCTCGATGGACAATAGACGACGGACGACGGACGGCAGACCGCCGTCGCTGCCCCCCGCCTCCTGACACCTGACACCTGACACCTGACACCTGATACCTGATACCTGACACCTGATACCTGACACCCCCCGTGCGCCTCACCCTGCTGACCAGTTCCTACCCCCGCTTCCCCGGCGACGGCACCGCCCCCTTCATCCGCTCCATCGCCCAGGCCTTGCAGCGCGCCGGCCACGCGGTCGAAGTGGTCGCCCCCTACGACCCCGCCGTGCAGCCCGACCCCGCCGACACTCTGCCCGTCCACCGCTTCCGCTACGCCTGGTCGCGCCGTCTGCACATCATGGGTCACGCCCGCGCCCTGCACGCCGACGCCCGCCTGCGCCCCGCCGCCTACCTGCTGCTGCCCCTCTTCCTGCTGGCCGAAGGCCGCGCCCTGTGGCGGGTGAGCGTGCGCCAGCGCGCCCAGGCCATCCACGCCCACTGGGTGCTGCCCAACGCCCTCCCCGCCGCGCTGGTCGCCCGCCTGCTG
>RFKO01000006.1 GCA_003694235.1 Anaerolineae bacterium | reverse complement strand
TCGGGGTAACCTGCACCGCGCCGACGGTACAGGCCACCAGCAACAACAGAAGCAATCCATACCAGGGGCGCATCAGACCTCGTCCTCCGGGGTATCGGTATATTGTCCCTCAATGACCTCCGGCTCACGCCATTGCCCCTCCACCGTTTGGCGCAGCGCGGCGCGGTGCTCCGCCACCACATGCGGCGGGCAAAGCTCGATGAACAGGAACACGCCGATGCCGATCACGATGGCGTCATCAATTGGGCCGGGAGCGAGGTCGGGAAACAGAAAGTAAGCCAGCGAGCCGAAGGGCAATACCTTGAGATACCACGGCACGCGCGGGTCGGCCAGCAAGCGCATCACCAGGCGGATTTCATCACCCAGATTCTTGAACACATTGCGGCTGGGCGGAACAGGGGTTCGAGAAGACGATTGAGACATCAGCACACCTCCGCACGAGATTATACAGGCGAGCAGATGAATTCGACAAGCGCGGTACAATCAGGCTTATGATCCGCGGCGTGATTTTCGATTTCGATGGCCTGATCCTGGACACCGAGACGCCGGTCTTCCGCTCCTGGCAGGAGCTGTACGCCCGCTTCGGTCAACGGCTGACGCTGGAGGACTGGGCCGAGGTGGTGGGATGCTCGGCGCGCGAGCATTACGATCCCCTCGAACGCTTGCAACAACGGCTGGGACAGCCGCTGGACGTAGAACGCTGGCGCGCCTGGCGCTACGAACGGGAGATGGCCCTGCTGGCGGAACAAGACCTGCTGCCCGGCGTGACGGAGCGACTGGAAGAAGCCCGTCGGCTTGGCCTGCGCCTGGCGGTGGCCTCCAGTTCACCGCGCCCCTGGGTGGAAGGTCACCTGCAACGGCTGGGGTTATGGGACTACTTTCAGGTCGTACACACGGCGGAGGATGTAGAACGCACCAAGCCGGCGCCTCTTTTGTTCCAGAAAGCCCTGCGCTCGCTGGCGCTCCAACCGCCAGAAGCCATCGTTTTCGAGGATTCGCCCAATGGCGTGACGGCCGCCAAAGCCGCCGGCATCTTCTGCGTGGCCGTGCCCAACGCGGTGACGCAAAACCTGCCCCTGGATCACGCCGACCTGCGCATCACCTCGCTGGCCGAGATTACGCTGCGACAACTGATTCGAGAGCGATAATTCCGCCAACGCGCTGCCTTCCCTGCCGCCCCCCGGCTTCACCCTATTGATCCTCATGAATGTTGGTTAAGGTTCTGTTCCATCTCAGAGATGTCATGCTGAGCGAAGCGAAGCATCTCCCCGTCCCATGTAATTGAGCCTCTTCGGTCGCGGAGTTTACACTGAGCCAAGCGAAGTGCTCCCTCAGAGTGACACAGAGCTTAACGCATTTTGATAAATATCAATAGTATCTATCGAAAAAGCGGGACGCCGTGCTCTGTCATTCTGAGGGCGCTTTAGCGCCCGAAGAATCTCGCCCCCGCCGCGGCAGATTCTTCGCCCTACGGCCAGATGCTTCGGCCTACGGCCAGATGCTTCGGCCTACGGCCTCAGCATGACAGAGAGGGGAGGCTTCACCCCTCAACGTGCTATCTCCGGATAAGCTCTTATCTGTAAACAACTTTCCGGGCGAAAGATATTGTATACTTGGCTAGACAAACAGCTCTTTTCTGGACTTACGCGCTCACCCCTTCCGGGGTACTCGACCGGCAAGCGGCGTAAGGACTGTCACTTTCGGATGAACGGACCTGGCGGAGGCAACCATGCGAGTGATCGGAAAAATCCTGGCCTTTGTGGTGGCGGCGGTGTTCGTGCTCACCCTGCCGCTCACGCTGATTCTGTACAACGGAGGGCAATACCTCTTCACGCCTGCGAAGATGGAGGCCGCCCTGCTGGACCTGCTGGTGGAGGGAGACCTGCTGCCGGCCGCGCTGCAGACCTATGCCTCTGAAGCGCTCAACATCCATCCGGACGAGGCGCAGGCCGAACTGGCGCGCAATGCCCTGGCGACGCTCACGCTGGAGGACTGGCGCGCCCTGCGGGATATTCTGCTGCCGGAGCGCATTCTGTCTCCGTGGGTACACGCCATCGTGGAGGGCGTTTTCACCTGGCTGGAGGGGGACGCACCCACCCCCAAGATCACGCTGGAGATGGGGGAGATCAAGAAACATCTTGCCGGCGCTGGGGGCAAACAGCTCATCGCCTACACGCTGGAGGCGCTGCCTCCCTGCACCCCCGATATGCTCAAAGCCCTGCTCAGCGGCGAGGTCGTAATCTGCCGCCCACAGGAGAGCAGTGACATCCCGTTGGACGAAATCGCCAGCAGCTACATGGAGAACGCTGTCGCCGCCATCCCCGATACGCTCGTCCTGGATCAAAATCTCTTTGGCGGTGCAGCCGGGCTGGCGCTCTCTTCCATCAAACTGCAATTCAACCTGGCGCGCACGGTCATCCGCTGGGGGCCCTATCTGGGCGTGGTGTTGCTCCTGCTGATCGCCGCCCTGGCAGTCCGCTCGGGGCGCGAACTGGGCCGCTGGTGGGGCATCCCCCTGATCCTGGGCGGTGGGCTGACCGCACTGGCCGGCTCACTGATCTCCCGCCTTCCCAGCTTGCTGGCCGGCATCAGCCCGCCGGCGGGGATGCCGGCAGCCCTGGGCAAAGCGCTGCCCCAGGTGATGGCCTACCTCGGCGCAAAGGCCCTCCAGCCGCTGCTGCTCCAGGGCGGTGTCATCCTGGGGATCGGCCTGTTGCTTCTGGTCATCATGTCGCTGTTCAAGAGCCCGAAGACGGAGGCCTCTCTTCAGTTGACTCAGCAGCGTTGAGGCGGAGCAGCACCAGGGGGAGGCCGCTCTGCGGATGAGTGATCACGTCCACCGGCGTACGATAGGCCGCCGCGAGGCGTTCCGGCTGCAAGATCTCCTCCACGCGGCCCACCGCCTGCAAACGCCCCTCCACCAGCAAGGC
>RFKO01000242.1 GCA_003694235.1 Anaerolineae bacterium | reverse complement strand
TTTGTGGACTTGAAGAACGCTCCCGATGACACCAACCTGAAAGCCGTGTGGGTGGCGGTGGACGCCGAGGGCGTGGATGAGAAAAACATGGTGATCAACGAGACCGAGTTCACCACCGGCAGCGGGCTGGCGTTCTTCACGCTGGAGAACAAGGAGTATCTCTGGCCCACCGGCCAGTACAAAGTGGAGATTTACCTGAACGGCGAACTGGCCAAAACGTTGACGTTCGAGGTCCGCTAAAACGTTTTCAACAACCCTAATCCCAACGGAGGTGAAAGATGACGCTCAAATACATCTGGTATGGTCATGGCACATCAGGCCTGGAGACCGGCGGCTACAAGGTGCTGATCGACCCATTCTTCACCGATAACCCTGCAGCCAGCACCACCGCCGATGCGGTAGAAGCCGATTTCATCGTGGTCAGCCACGGCCACGGCGACCACATCGCCGATGCGGTGAGCATCGCCCAACGCACCGGCGCGCTGGTGATCTCGAACTTCGAGATCGTCAACTGGTTGACCGGTCAGGGTGTGGAGAAAGCCCACCCCCAGCACATCGGCGGCGGCTTCAAACATCCCTTCGGCTACCTGAAACTCACCCAGGCACTGCACGGCTCCGGCCTTCCGGACGGCTCGTACGGCGGTAATCCCGCCGGGGTGCTGATCACCACCAACCAGGGCGAGAAAGTGTACCTGGCCTGCGACACCGGTCTGTTCCCCGGCATGGCGCTGATCGGCGAGGAAGGCATTGACCTGGCCGTGCTGCCCATCGGCGATAACTTCACCATGGGGCCGGACGACGCCCTGCGCGCCGTCAAGATGATCCAGCCCAAACATGTCATTCCGGTGCACTACAACACCTGGCCGCCCATTGAACAAGACCCCCATGCCTGGGCCGCGCGGGTGGAGGCCGAGACAGACGCCAAAGTCCACGTGCTCAAGCCGGGAGAGAGCTTTTCGCTGTAATCCCAAATGAATGTCGCCACGGAGACGTGGAGGCCCGTCGCCCCCGTCTCCGTGGTGAAGTCTGACAACAAAAGGAGCAAGATGTTCGATTCACTACGCGCCCGCCGCGAGGCGGAAGAACGCGTCCGCAAAGAGGGCCGCCTGCCCCCTGGACAGGCGCTGACCAATAAATTTCCGGTGCTGCACTACGGACCGGTGCCCGACTTCAACCCCGCCACCTGGGACTTCCGGGTCTGGGGGGAGGTGGAAAAGCCCGTCACCTGGACGTGGGCCGAGTTCAACGAACTGCCGCGTACCAAAGTGGTGATGGATATCCACTGCGTCACCCGCTGGAGCAAGTTCGATACCGAGTGGGAAGGCGTATCGGTGCGGACGCTGGTTGATGAAGGCTTCATCGTCCTCAAGCCGACGGCGCGCTTTGTCATCCAGCACGCCGAGTACGGCTTCACCACCAACCTGCCGCTGGAAGTGGTCTTACAGAATAACTTCCTGCTGGCCACCCACTTCAACGGCGAACCGCTAACGCCAGAGCACGGCTATCCCCTGCGCGGCGTGATCGGCTACATCCCCGGCCGCGAGGACATCCAGACGCCGTACTTCTGGAAAGGCGCTAAATGGTTGCGCGGCCTGGAATTTACCGCCGAAGACCGCCCCGGCTTCTGGGAGCGGGCCGGCTATCACAATCGCGGCGACGTGTGGAAAGAAGAACGCACACAATACTGAGATGTCCGCCAGGCACATCCTGATCATCGAAGACGACAGCGACAACACCGCCCTGCTGCGCCTGTTGCTGGAGCGGCAGGGCTATCAGGTTTCTCTGGCGCTGAACGGCGAGCAAGGCCTCCAGAAGGTGCGCTCCCTGTATCCCGATCTGGTGGTGCTCGACCTGGATATGCCGGTGATGGACGGGTGGAGTGTGTTGCGCGAGATCAAAACCGACACGCATATCCGCCACATCCCTGTGATCGTGGTCACCGCACACCTGATGCCCGACGAAAAAGAGACGGTGCTGCAGGCCGGAGCTTCCGGCTATGTGCTCAAGCCGTTTAGCGTGCAAGGATTGGTGGGAGAGGTCGAACGCCTGCTGAAATAACCCGAACAAGCGGCGCGACCTCTCCTCCCTACTGATCCTCCCTCAGAACGAAAACTTCATACCCTTCATATTTGATAAACACGCGTTCGAGATGGGGGCAGGCGCGCGCGGCATGATCATAGGGCAACACCACATGGGTAACGCCCTCAGCGCGCAGCATCGCCAGCGTTTCGCAGGCGTAACGGCTGATTTCGGCGCGGTACACCTTCCCCGCCATACTCACGCGGCGATACCATTCCAACACATCTACATCACGATAGGGAATGGACTTGAACTCGATGTAGGCCGGCACACCGGTCTCCAGCCGAAAATCCTGCATATCCAGCGGGATAAGGTAAACCTGTCCCGGCGCAGCGTTCTGACGCACAAAGTCGAACAATAGCTGCGCCGGGCTATTCATCTTCTGACGCAGGTTAACGGCAAAGATCAGCGCTCCGCCCAGAGCAATCACCCCGATCACTCCCGATATCAGGGGAAGGGAATACGCCGGGGAAAGGCGCGGGGTCAGCCAGACAGCGAGGCGCGCCAGCACGAGAGTCAGGCTGAGCGGCACCAGCCAGGCAGAAATGCGCCAGGGAAACAGCAACGCCAGAGCATCGTCATGGGTGATGACCTGTGCCAGCGTGAGCGTCAACCCGACGGCAAAGGGGATCGCCAGCAGCCAGGCAATGCGCTCGCGGCGCGCCAGCCATAGCGCCGTGACGATCAACGCCATTTTGACAGGCACCGTCACATCGAACCATTCTGCGGGCAGGGCGTGATGAGGTATGCGAAAGGTCACCAATAGCTCACGAGCCCGCGCCACCGCCTGCGCGCTGGTGGGGCGAAAGACGGTAAAGGTGTACACTGTGACCGGCAGCACACCGAGCAGGGTAAGCGCGCCGGTCTTCACGGCCAATAAGCGGCGATGCTCCTTCACGCCCAGCAGGGCCATGCCGGCCAGGGTAAGCAACGCGCCGCTCAACAGATAGGTGGGATGAAAGGTGGCCGCGACCACGATGCTCAGAGCGGACAGCAGATATCGGCGGCGCAGAAAAAGCGCCGTAGAAAGCAGCAAGAACACGCCAAACGCCGAGGGCTGAAAGACATCCCCTAAAAGCCGCTGGCCGGCAACGCCACCATCCAGCAGATACGCCCAACGCGGATCGAACACCCGCACGAGCACAGCGCGCAAAACCGCGGCATGCGCAGCGACAAATCCGGCCAGGAACAACCGGCTTGTCACCGGCTTCCAGCTTGCGCCGCTCAGCGTGCGGGCGATGTCCAGAGCGCTGTAGAGATAGATTCCCGCCAGGGCAAGAAAGAGCAGGTAATAAATCGGCAGCCAGTGAGTCAGCCGGTAACTCCATGCCACCAGCGCGCTGAACACCGGCGTCGGATCGAGGGTGTTGGCCAGCCAGTCATGTTGCAGATACCCCCAGCCGGCGCGCGCCAGGCCGTGGAGAAAGTATTGATTCTGATTGGATGTAAACAGCGGAGAAGGGCCGTAAGCAATCGCGAACAGCGTGCTCCACCCCAAAACCGCCCCCCAGGATGCCAGGCGCGAGCGCAGCATACTTCGCATCCGCCTACTCGCCCTCTTGCAGGCGCACACATTCACCGCGCCGGATCTGGAAAGTATCGAAGTCGCGCACCACGCTGGTGGCGGGGAATGCCTGCCGCGCCTCCTCGATCACGTCGCGCTCGCGATAACGGCGTGAAATGTGCGTCAGCAGCAAATGTCCAACGTTCGCCTGCCGCGCCAGCAGGGCGGCCTGTCGCGCCGTCAGATGGCCGAATTGGCGCGCCATCTCGGCCTCCGACTCCAGGTAGGTGGCCTCGATGGTCAGGGCGTCCACTTCCCGCAGGTAGGGTTCGAGATCGGCGGTCGTGCCGGCATCGCCAACGTGGGCATAGCGCGTGCCGCGCATCTCCGGGCCAAGGACGTCGTCCGGTTGAATCGTGCGCCCGTCGGGCAGTGTGATCGGGTTGCCGCGCACCAGTTCACCCCGCTGCGGGCCGGGGGGAACGCCTAACGCCTCGGCTTTTTCGACCAGAAAGGGGCGCCGCGCTTTTTCCTCGAACAGAAAACCATACGCCTCCGCCCCCCGGTGATTCACCGGAAAAGTGCGGACGGTAAAATCCTTGTTCTCGAAAATCACTCCCTCGCGAATGGGCTGCAAGACGATATCCACCGGCGGACGTACGCCGCGGAACACCACGCGGAACAACAGATCGTGGATGCGTTCCAGCGCCCGCGCACTCCCCTGGATGACGATCTCATCCATCGTTTCCCACCGCGTCAAGGTGGAGATCAACCCGCCCAGACCGAGGATGTGATCCAGGTGGCCGTGCGTGATCAGGATACGGTTCAGGCGCTTGAAGCCCAGGCCGGAGCGTAAAATCTGCCGCTGCGTGCCCTCACCGCAATCGATCAGGAAGCGGTGCTCGTTGTGCTGTATGATTTGGGCCGAAAGCCCGCGATAGTATGAGGGAGCGGACGCCGACGTGCCCAGGAAGGTGACTTGAAACAAGTGAGTTTCCTTTCTTCGTTGGGATGCAGGATGAGTATTCTAACGTATCGCGGGCAAACGACAAGGTGAAATGGGGGTGGTTCGCATGGCTTTCTTAAAGTACGCTCTAAGCGGAGCGGACTAAGTATCTATCCGAAAAAACTATAGTGAGACGTCATTCCAACAATCTCCCTGTGCCGGAAAGAAGACTGCTTCCCTTCGCAAGCTCAGGGCAGGCCCTTTGACAGGCTCAGTGCAGGCGGGGCTACGCGGCCTCGCAGTGCCATCGTAGGACAACTGCTTGTCAGTTGTCCGGATGCGCAACTGGCGAGCAGTTGCGCCACGCTCTCAAAGCGGCGTCAAGCCGCCGCAAACCAAAGCAACTGGTGAGCAGTTGCACCGCCAACGCGGGAGACTGCTTCGCTTTACTCACAGTGACATGCCTGGGAGAAATTTTCGGATAGGCTCTAACCGGCTGGACGGCGGAAGGTAGCGGAGACAAGCACGGGTTGTTGCCCTGTCCGCTGGTGACGGGATGTGGCGTACCGTTACCTTGAAGAGGGCAAACGAATGGCGCAGGCTGAAAACCCTCCCGCAGGTTGCGAACCTGCGGGAGGGTGGCTGCTACACCTGGGGGTACCGCTTCCTGCCTACTTCAGCATGGGCATCTTGATGCCGTGGCGCTTCGCCGTTTGGATGGCCAGTTCATACCCCGCGTCGGCATGACGCACCACTCCCAGGCCGGGGTCGGTGGTCAGCACGCGCTCCAGGCGACGGGCGGCCTCCGGCGTGCCGTCGGCGACGATCACCTGTCCGGCATGCTGACTGAAACCGATGCCTACCCCGCCGCCGTGATGGAAGGAAACCCACGTCGCACCGCCTACCGCGTTGATCAGCGCGTTGAGAATCGCCCAATCGCTGATCGCGTCGCTGCCATCCTTCATCCCCTCGGTCTCGCGGTTGGGAGAGGCCACCGAACCGGCGTCCAGATGGTCGCGCCCGATCACGATGGGCGCTTTGACCTTCCCTGAGGCCACCAGGTCGTTGAACGCCAACCCCGCTTTGGCGCGCTCGCCGTACCCCAGCCAGCAGATGCGCGCCGGCAGCCCCTGGAAGGGGACTTTCTCCCGCGCCATGCGCAGCCAGCGATGCAGATGGGCGTCATCGGGGAAGAGTTCCATCACCGTCTCGTCGGTGCGGTAAATGTCTTCGGGATCGCCGGAAAGCGCCACCCAGCGGAAGGGACCTTTGCCTTCACAGAACAAGGGGCGGATGTAAGCGGGCACAAAGCCGGGGAAGTTGAAAGCATCTTTGACGCCGTAGTCGTATGCGCGCTGCCGCAGATTGTTGCCGTAATCAAACACCTCTGCGCCCTTTCGCTGGAAGTCCAGCATGGCCTGTACATGGCGGGCCATGGATTCCATCGAGCGGCGCTCGTATTCCGCCGGGTCGCTCTGACGCAACAGGGCGGCCTCCTCCACACCCAGGCCGGTGGGGACATAACTGAGCACATCGTGCGCCGGAGTCTGGTCGGTGACCACATCGGGCACCACACCGCGCAGCACCAGTTCGGGATACACGTCGGCGGCGTTGCCGATCAAGCCGATGGACTTGGGCGTCTCGCGCTCCAGAGCCTCCTCCACCAGCGTCATGGCCTCCTCGAGCGTGTCCACCACCACATCCACATAGCCGATTTCCAGGCGGCGGCGGGCGCGTTGCGGGTCGACCTCCACGATCAAACCGACGCCCTCGTTCATGGTGATGGCCAGCGGCTGCGCGCCGCCCATGCCGCCCAGCCCTGCGGTGAGCACGAATTTGCCCTTCAGGGATTCCCAACCGCGCTGGCGCGCCAGCGAGCCGAGGGTTTCGTAGGTCCCCTGCAAGATGCCCTGGGTACCGATGTAAATCCACGAGCCGGCGGTCATCTGCCCGTACATGATCAATCCCTGAGCGGCCAGTTTGTCGAAGTGTTCCTGCGTGGCCCAGTGAGGCACCAGGTTGGAGTTAGCGATCAACACGCGCGGCGCATCCGGGTGCGTACGAAACACCGCCACCGGCTTGCCCGACTGCACCAGCAACGTCTCATCCTCTTCCAGATTACGCAGACTTTCCAGAATGGCGTCAAAGCACTCCCAGTTGCGGGCAGCCTGCCCGCGCCCACCATATACCACCAGGTCTTCAGGGCGCTCGGCCACTTCCGGATCGAGATTGTTCTGAATCATACGGTACGGCGCTTCAATCAGCCAGTTTTTACAGGTGAGTTGCGTGCCGCGTGGGGCGCGCACTGTGCGGGGATGCGACATATCTACCTCCTCTTGCCGGGTCATCTGCCAAAACGATTTCCTGCGCTTCTCAAAGTCAGTACCTGGGCACTTCACAGGAAATTCACACAGCCCCACGGAAAACTCCGAAAAACGCTGTGAACTCCGTGTCTCCGTGGTTCAACTGCGTAGCTCCTGTCATAGGGATTATACGCCGGAGGACACAAGCGGGCAAACTCCTGCAATACAAAAAGGCAGCGACATAGATGTCGCTGCCTTGCTCATCTCATTTTCAGCCCAGCGAGGATCTATCCAGAAACAGACTCAGCCTGAATGAACTGGTCAAAGGTGGTATTTTTCAGCCGCTCCACCAGTTCGGTCTGCGCATCGCACCACACCGGCCGCATGGGACAGTTTTTCTCGAAAGTGCACAGCCCATCCTCGGTCACGCACTCATTCAAGCGGATGGGGCCGTCTATGGCCTCTACCACGTCCAGCAGGCTGATCTCATGCGGCTGGCGCGCCAGGGCAACGCCACCGCGCGCGCCGCGCGAGGTGTGCAGCAAACCGGCAATGGAGAGCTGGGAGATGATTTTCGCCAGAAAGGAGGGGGGAATGTGCTGATCCTCTGCGATGCGGCTGGTGGCCGCGCGCTTGTTCATGCCCAGGCGGGCGAGATAATAAACTGCTCTCACAGCGTAGTCAGCCTGTCGAGTAATCTGCATAGATCAAACCTTTTCAAGTGTAAGGATGTTGGCAACATTTTAGAGTGTTTTTGTCCATTCCACAAGTGATAAACGTTACACCCCCTCTGTGATATTAATCCGCCCGCCCAAAGCGGACGATCCTTCGCAATCCCATGCACAGCGCCGTTGGCCAGCGTCGCCGACGAGTGCGCGACAACGAGCCGCCGGGCGCAGGGAAAGCGCGCATCGAGATCAGGCGGCGCTACCTCCCCCACAGAGAGGAAAACGGCCGCGGCTTTCCCCTGCACCGTTGCCCCCCGTGCCTTGATCCCATCCGTTCGTGACCACGGGCACAGGATATGGTAAGATTGCGGCGCGATTCTGCAAGACCAAGGAGAGTACAAGACATGAAACAGATTTGTGTGGTTGGCGTGGGTTACGTGGGCCTGATCACCGCAGCCGGCTTTGCTGATCTGGGCAATCGGGTGATTGCCCTGGACATTGCCGAAGAAAAAATTGAAATGCTCAAACGCGGCGAGATGCCGATCTACGAGCCGGGGCTGGAAGAACTGGTCGAGCGCAACGTGCGCGCCGGGCGGCTGTCTTTCACCACCTCGTACGCCGAGGCGCTGGAGGGCACCGAATTCGCTTTTATCGCCGTCGGAACGCCCTCCGGCGTGGACGGCGAGGCCGATTTGCAATACGTCGAAGCCGCAGCGCGGGCGATCGCCGAGAACATGAGCGGCGAGTTGATCATCATCAACAAATCCACCGTACCGGTTGGCACGGGTGACTGGGTGGCCGAGATCGTCAAACGGCATCAAAAAGAGCCGTACCCCTTTGCCGTGGTCTCCTGCCCGGAGTTCCTGCGCGAAGGTTCGGCCATCTTCGATTTCATGCACCCGCACCGCACCGTGCTCGGCTCGCTCAACCGCGAGGCCGCCGACAAGGTGGCGCAGTTGCACCTGCCGTTGCGCGCCCCCATCATGATCACCGACCTGCGCACCGCCGAGATGATCAAATACGCCTCCAACGCCTTCCTGGCGACCAAAATTTCGTTCATCAACGAGATCGCCAACATCTGCGAAGCGCTCGGGGCGGATGTAACCGAGGTGGCCACCGGCATGGGCTACGATGAACGCATCGGGCCACATTTCCTCAACGCCGGCCTGGGGTACGGCGGCTCGTGCTTCCCCAAAGACGTCAAAGCGCTGGCCCACATGGCCGAGGAGAAAGGCAAGCACCCCCAGCTCTTGCACGCCGTGATGGAGATCAACGAGGACCGGCGGCGCATCGCCGTCGAACGGGTGAAAGAGATGCTGGGCGGCGACCTGCGCGGCAAGGTGGTGGGCATGTTGGGGCTGGCGTTCAAACCCAACACCGATGATATGCGCGAAGCGCCCTCCATTGACATCGCCAACAAACTGATCGCCGAGGGCGCCGAGGTGCGCGCTTACGACCCGGTGGCGATGGAAAATGCGTCCAAAATCCTTCCCGCGGTGGAAATGTTCCCCGACCCCTACAGCATGGCCGAGGGCTGCGACGCCCTGGTGGTCAACACCGAGTGGAACGAGTTCAAGCAGCTCAACCGGCGCCGCCTGCGCGACTTGATGAAGCAGCCCGTGCTCTTCGATGGGCGCAACATCTACGACCCGGACGAGATGCGTGAACTGGGCTTCAAGTATCGCGGTATGGGGCGAGGCTACAACGGCGCGCGTCTCGCCGAGAAGTAACCCCAAAAAACCGACACAAAACTCCAGATCGTGGACAACAGACCGCTGCCATTTACTCGCTCGACCGTGGTCTGTCGTCCACGGTCTTTTGCCTGCCGTCATTCCCCCTGAAATGATATTGCCATGAGCGACAATCACCCACCGATTTGCGACTACGAAGGCTCGGACTACCAGACACGCTTCTGGGAACAGGGCGGACGCGAGTACGAAGACCGCGCCGAAGCGGTGGCGCTGCGCCGCCTGCTACCCGCTTCCGGCGAATTGCTGCTCGAAGTCGGCGCGGGGGCCGGACGCAACACGCCGCGCTATAAAGGCTACAAACGCATCGTGCTGATGGACTACTCCCTGACGCAGATACAGCAGGC
>RFKO01000028.1 GCA_003694235.1 Anaerolineae bacterium | reverse complement strand
TCGCCCTGGGTATGTGTTTTCTCGATTTTCAGAGGGGTTAAGCCGCTTTGTGGGTAGGCGGCGGCGCGCATGTGCGTGCCGCCCAGATCAATCGCGATGAATATGCCCATACGGCGAAGTATACCATGTCCGTTCCCGCGTTGACGGCAGGGCGAAATCTTGCTATCATGTCAGCGACATGACGAAGCCTACAACCTCCACATGGCGGCTGACGTTGCAGCGACTGCAGCGCTCCCTTCGCTGGCTGCGCCCTGGACTGGGGATCAAACGCTGGATTGGGCTCATTCTGATGGGGACGACGCTGATGGGGGTGGGACTGGCGATGTTGTTGCTGCACTTCTACCGCATCGCTCCGGATGCCTGGTGGTTGCCGCTGGTTTCGGCCGCCTCGCTGCGCCCCTTGCCGCGCTTGCTGCGGGTGTTGGTCTTCGCCGCGCTTGGCCTGTTCATCCTGCTGGGCGGGATTATCGGTCTCAACCGCGCGTTGCTGATTCCGTTCTGGAAGCCTGGACGAGACATGGTGGAAACCATCGAGGCGCACCGCCGACGCGAATCCGGGCCGCGCATTGTGGCCATCGGCGGTGGGCATGGCCTTTCCACGCTGTTGCGCGGGCTGAAGGCGTACTCGCACCGTATTACGGCAGTGGTCACCGTGGCAGATGACGGCGGCTCTTCGGGGCGTCTGCGTCGCAATCTGGGCATTCTGCCGCCGGGGGATATCCGCAACTGTCTGGCAGCGCTTTCCAATGATGAGGCCATGCTGGCGCAGCTGTTCCAATACCGCTTTGCCAACGGCGGCGGGGAGCTCGATGGGCATTCGTTTGGGAATCTGTTCATCACCGCGCTGGCGGAGATCACCGGCAGTTTCGAGGAGGCGATCGCCGAGTCCGGGCGGGTGCTGGCTGTGCATGGGCGGGTGTTGCCGGCCACGTTGCACGATGTCCGCCTGGTGGCCGAGATCCAGCCGCCGAACAGCACGCAGATCGTGCGCGTGGAAGGCGAGAGCCGCATCCCCCGGTTCGGCGGTCGCATTCAGCGGTTGTGGCTGGAGCCGACCGACCCCCCGGTCTTCCCCAAAGTGGTGCGGGCGTTGCTCAGCGCGGACGTCATCGTGGTGGGGCCGGGAAGCCTGTACACCAGCATCCTGCCGAATTTGCTGGTGCCCGATTTGACCGCCGCCATTCGGGCTTCGCGCGCCCTCAAGATATTCATTTGCAATGTGGCTACTCAGCCCGGCGAGACCGATGGTTACGATTGCTTCGATCATCTGCGGGTGCTGGAAGAGCATGTGGGGAGCGGATTGTTCGAGCTGGTGATCGCCAACAACTGCACCGAGGGAGAGCTGCCTGAGGGGGTGCACTGGGTCACGCTGAGCGATGAGAGCGTCTTCGACGTGCCGGTTTATCAGAACAATCTGATCTCCCCTGAAGAACCCTGGCATCACGACGCCGACAAACTGGCTGCCGTGGTGATGGCGCTTTATCAGGCGCGCACCGGCCCGCTGGCAGCAGACTGATCGCCGGAAACTTCCCGGCGTGATAGAATTGCGCACAGACGCGCAGACGCAAAAACGCAACGATTCGACACATTCAGGAGGCGATCATGACGACACGAGTAGGTATCAACGGCTTTGGACGCATTGGCCGGCAGGTGTTGAAGGCGGTGCTGGAACGTCATGCCGGCGAAATCGAAGTGGTGGCGGTCAACGATCTTTATCCCGCCGAGACCAACGCCCACCTGTTCCAGTATGATTCCAACTATGGCATTTACCCCGGCACGGTAGAGGTGGTGGATGGCGACCTGGTGGTGGACGGCCATCGCATCAAGGTTTTCGCCGAGCGCGATCCGGGTGCGCTGCCCTGGGCCGACCTGGGGGTGGACATCGTGATTGAATCCACCGGCGTGTTCCGCGATGCTGCCGCCGACCCCGGCGCGCGCTCCCACATCGAAAAGGGTGGTGCGAAGAAAGTGATCATCTCCGCACCGGGGAAGAATGTTGATTTCACCGTGGTGCTGGGCGTGAACGATGAGCTGTACGACCCGCAAAATCACCATGTCATCTCCAACGCCTCCTGCACCACCAACTGCCTGGCGCCCCCGATGAAAGTGCTCAACGATACCTTCGGTATTGTCAAGGGCCTGATGACCACCATTCACTCCTACACCACCAGCCAGAAGGTGCTCGACCTGGCGGCCAAAGACCTGCGGCGCGCCCGCGCTGCTGCCCTGAACATCATCCCCACCACCACCGGCGCTGCCAAAGCCATTGCGCTGGTGATGCCGGAACTCGAAGGCAAGATGGATGGTTTTGCCATGCGCGTGCCCACCCCCACTGTCTCGATCATTGATTGTGTGGTGGAGGTGGAAAAAGCGACCACCGTAGAAGAGGTCAACGCCGCGTTGCGCGAAGCCGCCGAAGGACGGCTGAAAGGCATCCTCGGCTTCGAGAGCCGCCCGCTGGTCTCAATGGATTACAAAGGCGATTCCCGTTCCTCGATTGTGGACGCCGGCCTCACCAACGTGATGGGCGGCAACATGGTCAAAGTGGTGGCCTGGTACGATAACGAATGGGGCTACTCCTGCCGCGTTGCCGACCTGGCCGCTCGCCTGGCCGAATCGCTGTAAATCGCGCGCGCCGGCCGCCGCGCCGGCGCGCTTACAGGGAGCAGCAATGTTCAACAAGAAAACCCTTCGCGATGTTGACGTTCAGGGGAAGCGCGTTTTGGTGCGGGTGGATTTCAATGTCCCTCTGGAAGAGGGACGGGTGGCAGACGATACCCGCATCCGCGCCGCCCTGCCCACCCTGCGCTATCTGCTCGACCACGGCGCGGCCTTGATTTTGTGTTCTCACCTGGGACGCCCGAAGGGGGAGCGGCGTCCCGAGCTTTCGCTGCGGCCGGTTGCACCGGTGTTGCAAGACCTGCTGGGCGAGAGGGTGACCTTTGTGGACGATTGTATCGGGCCGTTGGTGGAAGCCGCGGCCCACTCGTTGGGAAGTGGAGAAATCCTGCTGCTGGAAAACACGCGCTTTTACCCCCAGGAGAAGAAAAACGATCCGGAGTTTGCCCGCCAGCTGGCCTCACTGGCCGAAGTGTTCGTCAACGATGCCTTCGGCACGGCCCATCGCGCCCACGCTTCCAACGTCGGCGTGGCCGCTTATCTCCCCGCGGTGGCCGGCCTGCTGATGGAGAAAGAGATCCGCTACCTCGGCCAGGTGCTGGCCGAACCGCAGCGTCCTTTTGTCGCCATCCTGGGCGGCGCCAAGATCAGCGACAAGATCGGTGTGATCCGCAATTTGCTGGCCAAAGCCGATCAGATTCTCATCGGCGGAGGTATGGCGAACACTTTCTTCCTGGCCGAAGGCTATCCGGTGGGTGATTCGCTGGTCGAGCGCGATGTGCTGGAGACGGCGCGGCAGCTGGTGGAGGAGGCCGGGCCTCGGCTGCGCCTGCCGGTGGACGTGGTCATCGCCGATGCGTTCTCCGCCGAGGCGCAAACCCGTATCGTGGATATGGGGCCAATTCCGGATGGCTGGCGCATCCTCGATATCGGCCCGGAGACCGTGGAACGCTACGCGCGGGTGATTTCTCAGGCCAGAACGGTGGTCTGGAACGGGCCGATGGGCGTGTTCGAGCTGCCGCCGTTTGCCCGCGGCACGTTCGCGCTGGCCCAGGCGGTGGCGGATAGTCAGGCGCAGTCCATCATCGGCGGTGGCGATTCGGCGGCCGCCATTCAGCAATCCGGCCTGGCCGAGCGCGTGACGCACATCTCGACCGGCGGCGGCGCCTCGCTCAAGATGCTGGAGGGCGCGGAACTGCCCGGCCTGAGCGCGCTGCTGGACGCCGATTAGGAGCACAGGCATGCCTTTTGTTGTTGGTGAGAACGTTGGCCCTTACCGTCTGCTGGAGCAATTGGGGCGCGGCGGGATGGCGACGGTTTTCAAGGCCTATCATCCGGCCCTGGACCGCTATGTCGCCATCAAGGCGTTGCATCCCGCCTTTCTGGAAGACCCCAACTTTCACGCGCGTTTTCAGCGCGAGGCGCGGGTGGTGGCCAAACTGGAGCACCCTAACATCGTCCCGATTTATGACTTTTCGGAGCATGAGGGACGTCCCTATCTGGTGATGAAATTCATCGAGGGGGAGACGCTCAAGGCCCGCCTGATGAGGGATGCTCTCTCGGTGGAGGAAATCCTTGAGATCGTCCAGGCGGTCGGCGATGCGCTGGCGTACGCTCATCAGCAGGGGATTTTGCACCGCGATATCAAACCGTCGAATGTGCTGCTTTCCTCCGATGGGCGGATTTACCTGGCCGATTTTGGCCTGGCGCGCATCGCCCAGGCGGGGGAATCCACCATCTCCGGCGATGTGATGCTGGGAACGCCGCAATACATCTCGCCGGAGCAGGCCATGGGCCTCGCTGATCTGGATGAGGGGACGGATATCTATTCTTTCGGCGTGATGGTGTATGAGATGGTGGTGGGGCAGGTGCCCTTCAGCGCCGATACGCCGTTTTCCATCATTCATGACCATATCTATTCGCCGCTGCCTCTCCCGACTCGGGTCAACCCCAACGTGCCGCCTGCCGTGGAGCGCGTGCTGCTCAAAGCTTTGGCCAAAGAGCGCGAGGCGCGCTACGAGCGGGTGAGCGATTTTGTGACCGCCTTTCGCCAGGCGGTGGAAGAGTCCGGCGCGGCCATGCAGGCATTGCGCCGTCCGGTGTCTGAAGATGCCGGCACCATCCCCCCATTGCGCCTCTCTGAGAGCGCTGAAACGCGCGCCGCAAGAGGTGAGCCGCAGCGGGTGGAGGGCGAGGTGCCCACAAAACCGGCCACCTCATCCGCCCCCGCGCGCCTGCAGGACGAACGGAGGGAGCAGGAAGCGGCTGTGGTGGAGGAAAAGCCGCCCGCCCGCCGCCGCCCCTTGCGATGGTGGCAGGTGCTCGGTCTGATCGTGGTGGTGCTCTTTTGCGGCGTGGTGACGTTGGGCGCGCTCGATTCGCAGCGCAGACAGGCGAATCTTACCCCGGCCGCGTCCGAAGGGGAGGTAGAGACGGAATCTGTTCCGCCGGTGGCCGGCGAGGAACCGAGCGCGGCACAAATCGCCCAGATGCAGGAGCGCTTCAACGCCCTGTATGAGGATGGAAACTGGGTGGGCGCGGCGCGGTACGCCGTCGAATTGCGGATGCGCTATCCGCAGAATCCGGAAATCGTACCCACCTATGCCTTTCATGAAGTCGTGCTTCGCGCTGCGGTTGTGCCGGACGCGATGGACGTCATCCCTCTGGCGGACGTGGTTGAGATTGAGCCGTTGTTGGGTCTGACGGCGCAGGCGCGTTATAACATCTACCACGGGGACGTGGATTTGGCTCAGGAGTTGCTCGATCAGGCGTTTGCCATCAATCCGGACAGCTGGGAAGCCAAGCTGGTGCAGATCGAGTTGTACGCCCATGAACGGCGCTGGATGTTGGTGCGCCGCCTGGTGGAGGAACTGAAGGTGCTGCCCGACCTGCCGGATTGGGTGCAGCGGGTGCTCGAAAACCTGGATCGCCGCTCTGTGGATCAAGGCGCGGGAGAAGCGATGAGCATGGAGGAGGCCAAGCAGAATGTCGAAGCGAATCCATCCGATCCGTGGGCGCACCTGGCAATGGCCGAGGCCATGATAAACGCCGGCGAGATAGAGGGCGTGGATGTCGAGATGGGTCAGGTGATGGAGCTGGGCGTTGCGGCGAACGATCAGCAGGTGTTGTTCGATGCCGCCGAGTTGCTCAGGCGGAACGGCGTTTATCTTTACGCCCTTGATTTTCTGCTGGTTGGTATTCACCTGGGCGGCGGGGATATAGACACGCCAACGCTGGATGTGCTCTTTGAAACCGCCTATCTGGCGGTGGATGAACCGGATGCCAAGCAGCACCTCGCCGATCTGAGCCGCGAATTCCCGATTGACCCCTTCCTCAACGATGTGGTGCTGGCGCGCTATACGATACTGCACGGCGATCTGGCGATCGCCGAAGAGATGATCCACGCGCTGATGGAATCCAACCCCGGCGCGCCGGAGGTGGATTTGTTGCTGGGTGAATATTATGCCGTCTCCGGCGACCCAGACAAAGCCCGCGATCTCTTCACATCTCTGTCCACGCGCGAGGGCGTGCCGAAGTGGATCCGGGGCGTCGTTGGCATGTTGATGGAGCGGTACGAATTGTGATCGAGCCGGAGGGTTGAATGCGCAGGAAATTTGTGGCCGGAAACTGGAAAATGAACAACACGCTTGCCGAGGCGCGTCAGCTGCTCACCGAGTTGACGCTGGCACTGGGGGAATTGGAAAGCATCGAGCGGGCGGTTTGCCCGCCGTTCACTGCGCTGTCGCTGGCCGCGGAGATGCTGGATGGGACGGGGATCGGCGTCGGGGCGCAGAATATGCACTGGGAGGCTAAAGGAGCTTTCACCGGCGAAATCTCCCCGCCGATGGTGGCCGAATTGTGTCAGTATGTGATCATCGGTCATTCCGAGCGGCGGCAGTATTTCGGCGAGACGGACGAGACGGTCAACCGCAAAGTGAAGGCTGCGCTGGAGCACGGCCTGACGCCGATTGTGTGTATCGGCGAGTCGCTGGAGGAGAACCAGGCGGGGAAAACGGGCGAGGTGGTCTCCCGCCAGGTGCGGCAGGGGCTGGCGGGGTTGACGCCGGAGCAGGCCCGCCGTCTGGTGCTGGCCTACGAACCGATCTGGGCGATTGGCACCGGCCTGGCGGCCACCCCGGAGGATGCCAACGCCATTCATCGGGATGTGGTGCGCGCTGCGCTGGCCGAGATGTTCGGCTCGCAGGTGGCGGACGCTGTCCGCATCCAGTATGGCGGTTCGGTCAAGCCGGAGAACGCGGCGGCTTTCTTCGCCCAATCGGATATTGACGGCGCGCTGGTTGGCGGGGCCAGCCTGAAGGCGGCCTCCTTTGTGGAAATCGCCCGCCTGGCGGCCGAAAGCGTTGCCTGATGCCGCTCAAGGGGAAATAAAAGGGACGAGGGCAGCGCCCTCGTCCGCATGCTTTATCTCTGTGAACTTCGCCTCACGCTACCCGGTCCCAAACTGGCGGTCACCGGCATCTCCCAGGCCGGGAACGATGTAGCCGTGCTCGTTCAGGTGATCGTCAATCTTGGCGATGTGGATGTCCACGTCGGGGTGCGCTTTTTGCAGCGCTTCCACGCCTTCCGGCGCGGCCAGGATGCCCACGAATTTGATTTTCTCCACCCCCCAATCTTTCAGGATATCCACGGTGGCAACGGCTGAGCCGCCGGTCGCCAGCATGGGATCGAGCACCAGGCAGACGGATACCGTAGGCGCGACCGGCAGTTTGTTGTAGTAGGCCACCGGTTTGAGCGTGCGCTCATCGCGGTACAACCCGATGTGCCACACCTCCGCGCTGGGGATCAACGCCCACACGCCTTCCACCATCCCCAGGCCGGCGCGCAGGATGGGCACCAGCCCGATGGGTTCTTTG
>RFKO01000241.1 GCA_003694235.1 Anaerolineae bacterium | reverse complement strand
CTCCAGAGGGGGTAACTGCCGCGCCACGACGGCGTCGGCGACCTGGCGGTACACGGCTTCGGCGAGCAGAATCTGACCGGGCAGCGCGGCGGCCTCCAGTCGCTGGGCGAAGTTGACCGCGTCGCCGATGGCGGTGTAGTTGAACAGTTCGCGGGTGCCTACATTGCCCACCATGGCCTCGCCGGTATTGATGCCGATGCTGAAGAACAGGCGCTGGTCGCGCGGCTGGCGGGCGCGGTGTATCTCCACCGCCTGCCGGATTTTCCAGGCGGCGCGCACGGCGCGCAGCACGTGGTCTGGCTGCCGGTCGGGCGCGTTCCAGAAGGCCATCACCGCGTCGCCCATGAACTTGTCCAGCGTCCCCTCCTCTGCCAGCACCACATCGGCGGCGATCGAGAGGTAGGAATTGAGAACGTGAAAGAGGGTTTCCGGCGGCGTATTCTCGCTAAAGGGGGTGAAGTTGTGAATGTCGGCAAAAAGCACGGTCAGCGGCTGGCGGATACCGTCCAGTTGCAGGTTGCCGGGGTCGGAGAGCAGGCGATCGCGCACCCGCGGGGCGACTACCCGCCCGAAGGTCTGGCGAATGCGTTCGCGCTCGGCTGCCAGCTTGCGTTGTTCGGTCAGGTCGTCAATCACGATGGTGGCGCCTTTGGTATCGGCATGGGCATCGCGCAGCGGTGAGCAGGAGAGGTGCAGGTAGAGCGAGCCGCGGCCGGGGAGCACGGGCGCCAGCTCCTCGTTGACCACTTTGTTGTGGCTCAGGGTGAACTCGGCCACTTGCAGGATGCGTTCCCCCAGACCGGGCAGCAGGCGGGACATCGGTTTGCCCAGCGCCTCTTCGAGAGGAATACCCAGGATGCGCGAGGCGGCCTGGTTGAACAATGTGATCTTGTGCTGCATGTCGGTGGTGATCACACCGGAAGACATCGAGGCGAAGATGTCATCCATCAGGTTTTTCATTTCCAGCGTTTCGTTCAGCGTGGCCTGCAGGTTGGCGAACAGGCGCACGTTCTCCAGCGCCAGCGCCGATTGTCCCGCGATGGCGTCGAGAAATTCCAGGTCATCCCGCGAGTACGGTTCGCCGGAGCGGCGTTTTCCCAACGCCAGAAAGCCGATCATTTGTCCTTTGTAGCGCAGCGGAGTGTAAACCTCGCAATTTACCTGGCGCACCTGTTCCTCGAAAGGAGCGAGCGTCGGGGGAAGGGGGCGGCTTTCGGGCAGCCAGAGGCTGGTCGGGCTATCCTGCAGGGCCTGGGGCAGGGGGTGTTCGGCGGCCAGCGAGGGGGCGCTGAGAGAGCGGCTGCTGTGGGGGCGGTATTGGGCTTCGCCGTCGTCGTACAGATAAACCAGCACTCGCTGCGGGGCGAGTGTGTCGTGCAGTTCCTGCTCCAGAAGGTGGAGCGTGTGTTCCATCTCGGGCGAGATGCTCAGTTGTTGAGAGAGGTGCATCAGCGAGCGGCGGTAGTCGGCGCGCGTGCGGTAGAACAGGCGGTCGATCGCGCGCATCATCAGCCGTCGCAGCGGGTTGAGCGAGATCACCAGCAGGAAGAGGTAGAGCGCGATCACCAGAGGGTCGTTGGGCAGGGCCTGGCGCGAGGTGAGCACCGAGATCAGCGTCAGCAAGGCATAGTACAGGCCGACCGCGGCCGTGGCCGCCAGCCCATACCCCAGCGTGACGCTCATCCAGCGGTCAACGTCCAGCATGCGGTAGCGCACCAGGGCATAGGCCACCGAGAGCGGGAAGAACACCAGGGAGGGGAAGGCGATCTGCGCTTGAAAGCGCACCAGTTGCCCGAACGCCGAAGGGAGCAGAAAGGTGACCATGATCGGGCCAAAGGCCAGGGCGGCGCCAAACACGATGATGCGGCTTTGTTGCCGTACGATGGGCGAACGGCTGCGCGCCACTCGTAATATCAGCGATCCCAGGAACGAGAGAATGCCCAGACTGATCATTCCATAGCTGGCCAGCCATACGGGGATGTATCCCCACGGCGAGGAAGGCCACAGGATCTCCCGCGTCAGCGGGATGGCGAATGCAAAAGTCAGCAGCGCCGGGATGACGTGCAGGCGCTGGAAGCGCCGAACCAGCGGGATGGGGCGGGGGAAGTCCAGCGCCAGGTACAGCAACGCCCCTCCGGCGACTGCCAAGCTGAGCGACCAGCCGAGCAGGAAGTGCTGGGTGGTGTTCATGTCGAAGTAGCCGGCAGTGATCACGCTGGCAGCCGAAGTGAAGTTGAGAAAAGCGGCTGCGGAGCGCCGTTCGGCGCTCAGGCGATACGCCCATACCCCGATGCCCCAGATGGCCAGCCCGACCAGGTAGGGAATGCCGAACCAGAGGAAGAGTTCGCCTGAGCGAAAATTGCGCGGCCGAACGGTGTATTCCAGCGCGGTGCCATCCTGCTGGCGGAAGGTAAGCCGCGCGGGGGCGAACTGCCCTCGCAGGACGGCGCTGACCTGCAAGCCTTTTTCCACCTTCTGGCCGTTTACAGCGATCAACTGGGCGTAATCGGGCACGCCGGCCTGGCGGGCCGGCCAGTCGGCGCGGCGCACCTGGCTGACCACCAGATGGGGTTCGAGGAACAGGCCGAGAAACGGTTGTCGCTGCCATTGCAATGCCCAGAAGGGCGCCAGCACCAACACGGCCAGCGCTATGCCTGCGAGGACAAGCGGTAGGGCTTGATTTATTCGGGCTAATCTCTTCATCGCTCCTCCACGGCGATATAGGCTTTGATTTTATCAAATGTTACCGTCCCGATACCCTGGACGTCCATGATTTGCTCGATGGTCTGGAAAGGGCCGTGTTCGTTTCGGTACGCGATGATGCGGGCTGCGATCGTCGGGCCAATGCCGGGCAGCGCCTCCAACTGTTGTTGCGAGGCCGTGTTGATGTTGATCTTCGCCGTGGTTGGCTCGACCGTGGCAGAGACAGGCTGGGCGTCAACGGGCGGGCTGGTTGTCGCGGCGCGCATCGGAACGATGATTTTTTCGCCGTCCTGCACTTGCGCCGCCAGGTTGAGGGCGGTCACGTCGGCCGGTTCTGTCAACCCGCCGGCGGCCTGGATGGCGTCTTCCACCCGGCTGCCGGGAGGGAGCGCTACCACGCCGGGGTGTTGCACCGCGCCGGCGATGTGAACTTTTAGCGGCGCGGGCGTGGGGGGAGGCAACAACTGGATGGCTGAGCCGCGCGGCGGGCGACTGGCCAGCTCCAGCAAACCGGCGGCCAGCAATCCTATCAACACACTGATGGCAGCCATCCAGCCGGGTTTCATGCTGCGCTCTGCGGGAGGGTGCGCTCATCCGCTCTCTGTGCGGTGCAGCCGCAACCCCAATTGCTGTTTTTGCGGGTTGATGTGCAAAATCTCGACTTTTACTTTATCGCCAGCAGTGATCACTTCCTCCGGGCGGCGGGGCGAACCGGGCATCTGGGAGATGTGGATCAGCCCGTCCAGCCCTTCCTCCAGGCGGGCAAAGGCGCCATACGACACCAGGCAGGTGATGCGCGCCGGGACGATCTGCCCGATTTGATAGCGTTCCAGCACGGTCTCCCAGGGGTTGGGGCGCAGCCGTTTCAGGCTGAGGGCGATGCGGTTACGCCGTCGGTTGACGTGCAACACGCAGACTTCGACCTCCTGGCCGCACTGCACCACTTCGGATGGGTGGGAGACGCGTCCCCAGGAGAGTTCCGAGATGTGCGCCAGTCCCTCCACGCCTCCCAGGTCGATGAAGACGCCGAAATCGGTGATGGTGGTCACCCGCCCGCGCAGGTGCAGACCGGGACGCAGCGAACGCAGCAGTTCCAGGCGTTTACCCTGCCCGGCCTGGGCAGCCCGCTCTGAGAGCACCACCCGCTCTCCCTCGGGCCGGCATTCGATCACTTTGAGTTTCAGCTGCCGTCCCAGGTAGCTTTTGAGCTTCTCGCTGCAGGCCGTGTTATCGAGTTCGGTCAGGTGTGAGATGGGCACAAAACCCAGGATGCGCTCGCCTTCCACCAGCACGCCCCCGCGGTTATAACCGGTGACCGGCAGTTCGATGATGCGATCTTCCATCAACAGGCGGCGCGCCAGTTCCCAATCTGTGAACCGCTCCGCAGGGTGCTCATCTTCGCCGCTGTGATCTTCTTCCTCCGCCAGCACAGCAGCCCACCATGATTCATCGGGGGGATCGGGCGGCAGAGATGAGTCCAGTTCTACCTTTTTCGATGTCATAGAGCCTCCCTCGAGCTACCGGCATCTCCTCTAATCAGTTGTTTTCCTTCTCTTTTTGTATTTGCTGGCGGGCCTGTTGCTCCATCTCCAGGATGGCGTTGGCCACGGCTTCGATGGCGACGCGCTGCTTGCGATACAGGTCGGCCTCCGACATGGCCAGCCGGGTGGCGATGTCGCGCACTTTGCGGCCCTCCATAAATTTCATTTCAAGGATATTATACAAGAGCCATTCGGTGGTGAAGCGGCGTTTCCCTTCCGGGCGCACCTGTTCGATGGCCTGGCGCAGGATGGCGCGCAGCGCGTTGACCGAGGCGCCGTCGTGTTCTTCCAACGCCTGCTGAACAACCTGCAGGCCCATCAGCGGGCTTTTGGAGAGTTTGGGGCCTCCCCAGTAATGGCTGAGCGCATCTTTGACCCAGCGGGCGAAATCTCCGTTTTTCAGTTCGTTGGGTGATGCCAGCAGCGCGTCCTTGCTTTCCAGCCGCGAGGCGGCGCGCAGACGTTGCAGCCAGTCCACCTGAGGGGCCAGGCTTTCCAGGGAGGAGAACACCTGCTGTTGTTTCAGCCGGTCTTCCAGCGCCAGCGCGGCGCGCTCGGCCAGGGTGTTCAATGCCAGCCGTTGTTCCTCCTCCAGGTCGGTTTCCGGATGACGTTCTGCTCCCAGCAGGCCGAGCAAAAGCGGTGTCTCTCCGTTTGAGGTGGAGGCGGCGGCGAAAAGCGGCAGCAGCCAGTAATCTCCCCAGCGGAAAAGACGCTCGCGGTCGCCCGCTGGCGGATTGGCGCGCAATTCGCCCGTCAACGATGGGTCGGGCAGCTCATCCACCGCGCCCACGCTGACGATCACCTCCATGCCGGGGGGTTCCAGCGCAATCACAAACGCTCTGCCGATTTGCAGATGGTCGCAGACAGCCGTCAGCAGCGTTTCCAGGAACTGACGCAGGTCGCTGCTGGTGAGCATGCGTTCTTCCAGCGTTTGCACCAGGTGGACTTCGCTTTTATCGCCGCCGTAAAACAGCACGCGCTCCCACAGCGGGGCCAGCATGGTGATGGCGTATTGCATCAGCAGCAGTGTGCCGGTCATCACGATGGGTACGGCGGTGGAATAGGGATTGCCGTACGCTTCACCGGCGCGGCGTACCAGCGTGGTGACCGCCAGCACGGTGGAGGCGGTCACCGGCCCGCGCATCACCCACTTGAACAGACGACGTTTGACCACCCGATCGGGCCAGGAGACGCCGTAGAAGGCCACTGCGTAAGCCATCACCAGCAGGATGGCCGGCGTCAGCAGGTTCAGCGCGTCGGCAGAAAGCCAGAAGAGCAGCGGGTGCTCCCCTGCCAGGCCGCCGAAATACGTCTGATAGGGGAAGGTGCTGAAGGTGGGCGCGGCCGCGCCGGCGATCAGGTATCCCATGCGGCGGCGGCCGGTGCCGGTGATGGTGCGGCGATAGGCGCGCCAGAAATTCACCCAGGCCCAGCTCAGGCTGACGACGTAGTACACCAGAAAAATCCAGGAGAGCGGCGCGGCCTTGATGTAGGGCGCTTTTTCGGCGATGGAAATTGTCCCCATCCAGCGGGGATGCAGCAGGCCGAGAGCGAATCCGCCGGAGAGCAGGTAGGTCAGTCGCACCAGCAATCGCCTGCGGCCGCGCGAAGGGCGGCCGGTGGTCGCCAGCAGAGCATCGGAAAAATGCAGGTACGCCGGCGGCAGGAAGATCACCCCTATCCATTCCAGGCGCAGCAGGATGTTCATCCAGAGCGGCGGGGGCGAAACGCTGTTAATCGCTTCTCCGGTGAACACAATCATCACCCCGGCGAAAATCAACGCAGCCGAGCGGGCCACGCGGTTCTTCAGATTGAAGGAAAGCGTGTAGAGCAGCAGAGAGAACGCGGTGATCGCGATGCCGGCGGTCAGCAGCTGGTTGAACGTTTGCAGGGCGGAGATCAGAGCAGGCATGGGCGGATGGAAGTCACTTCAACCACTTCGAGAAGAACAGGGCGATATCCTGGTTGACGAAGTAATGGTCCTGGTAGCCGCACAATTCAAAGCCCAGTTTGCGGGCCATCTGAATGGCGGGGTAGTTTTTGGGTTGCATCTCCAGCACCATCCGGCGGCTGCCCATTTGCAGCGCTAAGTCCTGGGCGGCCAGCACCAGCGCGCTGCCGATTTTCTGCCGGCGAAAACGGCGTCCCACCGCCAGATCGGTGACGCGGGCAATGTGCCCGCCGCTTTGCAGTCTCAGGCTGATGTAGCCCAGCGGTTCGCCCTCGCGGACGGCTACCAGCAGCCCGTCGCGCTTTTGCCAGTCGTCGGCCAGGGCAGCCGGCGGATGAGGATATTGTACCTGCACCGAGCGCGGCAGGCGAATCTGGCGGAAGGTGATGCTGACCTGCTCGCCCTGACGACGGAATTCCATCTGCCAGGCATGGTCGCTGCTGTAGCCGTGCTCCAGCGCGATCAGGGCGGGGATATCACTGGCGATGGCGGGGCGGATTTCGATCTCGGGCATGGTTTCTCATTCGCTGGGGGCCTCCACCCGCACCCGGATGATGCAGGGTGGCGCCGATTCTCCCTGATTGTCGGTGACGACCAGGCGCAGTGTGTAGTCTCCCGCGGCCATGAGCGTGGTGTCCCAGTATCCCAGCACGTCATCCTGCACCGGTGTATCTCCTGCCTGGATGGTGAGCCAGTTTTCCGAGCCGGCGGCGGCGATTTCGAATTTGTAAAAACCGAAATTGGGTGTGTTTGCCGAGCCGGTGATTTCGACCACATCGCGCACCGTCTCGTTATCCTGCGGACTGGTGATTTCGACCTGACCGGGGATGCAGGATGTTTGTCCCCCCTCCGGTTGGGACTGGGGAAGCGCGGTGGCGACCGAGGGTGGCAGCGTGGTGGTGGGTGTTGCCAGCAGGTCGAGCGTGGCGGTGGGGAGGGGGTTGACTTCCGGTATTGCCGGCGCGACGAAGGTCACCAGGCTGAACTCGGCCACCGCCAGCAGAAAAATCAGGATGAGCATGGATGCCGACCAGATCACGCGGTTGCGGGCGCTTTCTATCTCCAGGCCAAATGCGGCCGCGCGCAGTTCGTCCAGCGCCAGGGTGAATTTGCGCGCCTGCCACACGGCCACGATGCCGAGCAGCAAATAGATCAGGACCTCGTAATTTTTGAAAAACGGCAGGTATTCCGTCATAGGGCCTCAGGCCTGGCCGAGACGCCGAAGTACCCCGCGCACCAGCGTGATCAGCCGGGGCGCCATGACTTTCCCGGCTGCCAACACCTCTTCGTGTGTGGTGATTGTGCTGCCGTCCAGGTTGGCTTTGTTGCTGATACCGGAGACGCCCATCACCCGCATCCCGCCGTGGCGTGCCACCGTCACCTCTGGCACGGTGGACATACCGACCGCATCGACGCCGATGGTGCGCAGGAAGCGCAGGTCGGCGGGCGTCTCGAAGGACGGGCCTGCCAGGCAGACGTACACGCCCTCGTGCAGGCGGAAGCCGGCCTCTTGCGCCGCCTCTCGGGCCAGGTGACGCAATTGGGGGTCATAGGCCTGGCTCATATCGGGGAAGCGAGGGCCGAATTCGTCCAGGTTTGGCCCGCGCAGCGGGTTGGGGCCGGCCATTCCCAGCAGGTTGAGGTGATCGCTGAGCAGCATCAGGTCGCCGGGTTCGAAATCGGGGTTGACAGCGCCGGCTGCGTTGGTGACGAAAAGCATGGGGATGCCCAGCCGTTGCATCACGCGCACCGGCAGGGTGACCTGAGCCATGCTGTAGCCCTCGTAATAGTGCACCCGTCCCTGCATGACCATGACCTGCCGGCCTTCCAGTTCGCCGATGACCAGCTGGCCTTGATGTCCGATCACGGTGGAAACCGGCCAGTGAGGGATTTCGCCGTAAGGGATGCGGATCGGGTTTTCTACTGCTTCGGCCAGCGCGCCCAGGCCGGAGCCTAAGATGATGCCGACCTGAGGGACGGTTTTGAGGCGCGGGCGGATTGCCTCCGCTGCCTGGTTTATTTCTTCAAGGGTGATAAATGTGTCCATGTGTTTAAGCCTTTTTTCGGTGGTAACTTGCCCGGCTCACAATGAAATTGGTCTGATTGGTCGGGTTGGTCGAATTGATCTGACTTTTTCGGTGGTAACTGCCCTGCCTGTAGATGAAACCCTTCTCCACAGGTGGGCCGAAATTGTATCACGAAGCGTTTTGCAGCACGTCGGCGAACGCCTGGACGGTGCGCTGAACGGCGGCGTCGTCAATCCAGTAATGGGTGACCAGGCGGAAGCGGCGCTCGCCAACCGTTCCCACCCGGATG